>NZ_JBWKNG010000012.1:0-230723 GCF_059415465.1 Pseudomonas sp. GW821-FHT10C09 | reverse complement strand
ACACCCAAGCAATTTGTGAACTCGAGAGAGGCCAGATTGCGGTGTGTGAAGACGATACATTGTCGAAAATTCGAAACGAAACACACAAATCTATTACATACCCATTCGCTGGAGCGTGATCCGCAAGGAGCACGACCTGGCTACCGAATTTCTTGACGACCATAGAGCATTGGAACCACCTGATCCCATCCCGAACTCAGCAGTGAAACGATGCATCGCCGATGGTAGTGTGGGGTTTCCCCATGTGAGAGTAGGTCATCGTCAAGATTAAATTCCGAAACCCCAATTGCGAAAGCAGTTGGGGTTTTGTTTTGCCCGCAGGAAAGTGCCAGAAAACACCACCGACCGTCATTGAGGCCCTCAAGGACAACCGTTAGAGGAAATCGCACTAAAGCGACCGCGCAGTTTTTGGTATGGTGCAGCTCGTTTTTTTAACGGACTGATTTCAAGCCTACGGATCGGCACCCGTCTTTAGTCAAAGAGTTGCTGCAGAAATGCCCGAACCGATACCGATCAAGGACCACGAAAAAGAAACCAGCCTCGTCAACAAAAGACTGATGGCTTGCGGCTTGTTCGTCGTCGCTATTACCTGCGCGCTGGTGGTGCGCATGTATGTCCTGCAGGTGGTCGAATTCGACTATCACTCGACCATCTCCGAAAACAATCGTGTCCACGTCCTCCCGATCACGCCCACCCGTGGGCTGATCTACGACCGCAATGGCGTGGTCCTGGCGGACAACCGCCCGAGTTTCAACCTGACCATCACCCGCGAACGCGCTTCCGATGTCAAAGAAGAGCTGGATGAGGTGGTCAACCTCCTGCACCTGCCGACAGAAGATCGAACGTTGTTCGACAAGGCCATGAAGCAGGCCCGTCATCCGTTCGTGCCGGTGACCCTGTTCTATGAACTGAGCGAAGAGCAGATCGCTGTCCTGGCGGTCAACGAGTTCCGCCTGCCAGGGATCGATGTCGAGCCTCAGTTCGTGCGCCACTACCCGATGGGAGCGCACTTCGCGCATTCGATCGGCTACGTCGGTCGCATCAACGAGAAAGAATCCAAAGCCCTGGACAATGTGGAATACCGCGGCACTCAATCCATCGGCAAAACCGGCATCGAAAAATTCTACGAGTCCGAGTTGCATGGTCATGTTGGTTACGAAGAAGTCGAAACGAATGCCCAGGGCCGCGTGCTGCGCGTGCTCAAGCACACCGATCCGGTCCCTGGTAAAAACATTGTCCTGAGCCTGGACGTCAAACTGCAGGAGGCCGCCGAAGAAGCCTTGGGCGATCGTCGTGGGTCGGTCGTTGCACTCGACCCATCGACCGGTGAAGTACTGGCCATGGTCAGCAAGCCAAGCTTCGACCCGAATCTGTTCGTCACCGGGATCAGCTTCAAGGAATACGCGGCGCTGCACGACTCCATCGACCGACCTCTGTTCAACCGCGTTCTACGCGGCCTCTACGCACCGGGATCGACCATCAAGCCGGAGGTGGCCATCGCCGGCCTGGATGCGGGCGTCGTCACCCCACAGACCCGGGTCTTCGATCCGGGTTACTACCAGCTCCCGGACTTCGATCACAAATACCGTAACTGGAACCACAGTGGCGACGGTTGGGTGGACATGGACGCCGCGATCATGCGCTCCAACGACACCTACTTCTACGATCTGGCCCACAAGCTGGGCATCGATCGCCTGCACGACTACATGGCGATGTTCGGCCTTGGCGAGAAGGTCTCGCTGGACATGTTCGAAGAGTCTGCCGGTTTGATGCCGTCCCAGGCCTGGAAGCGCGCCACACGCCGTCAGGCCTGGTTTCCTGGCGAGACGGTGATCCTCGGCATCGGCCAGGGCTATATGCAGGTCACACCACTGCAATTGGCCCAGGCCACCGCGTTGATCGCCAATAAAGGCGTGTGGAATCGACCGCACCTGGCCAAGACCGTGGACGGTGTTGCGCCGGTGGACGAGCATCCGATGCCCAACATCCTGCTCAAGAATCCGCATGACTGGGAGCAGGTCAACCACGGCATGCAGATGGTGATGCACGATGCTCGCGGGATCGCCCGGGCGGCAGCGCTCGGGGCTCAATACCGGATTGCCGGCAAGAGTGGTACCGCGCAAGTTGTCGCGATCAAGCAGGGCGAGCGCTACAACCGGGCGAAAACCCTGGAGCGTAACCGCGATAACGCCTTGTTCGTCGGCTTCGCTCCAGCTGAGCACCCGAAGATCGTCATCTCGGTGATGATCGAAAACGGCGAGGCGGGTGGTCGCGTCGCCGGTCCTGTGGTGCGGCAGATCATGGACGCCTGGTTACTTGATCAGGACGGCCACCTGAAGCCGCAATACGCCGCCCCGAGCAAAGCGCCAGGCGATCCTCACGTGTAAGTCGCTACGACGCAAACACAAGCGCCATAAGGCACTTGCCATAGCCCTGACGTTAACGTAAAGATTGCGGCAGGGCGCTGAACTTGAAAGGCGCAGGGCGGACCGATTCGGAGCGCTTGATGACGCTAATAAAAACAACACCACCCAAACTGCACCGCGAAGCCCGGCTGGCCCGGGAAAAACTCCATCTGGAGGGCGAAGTCCCCGATGGCGTATTGCGCGCGGAAATCGATGCGTCGTGGCGGCGCAGCCTCAGTCATGGCGTGCATTTCAATGGCAAGCACGAACTGGCGCTGGAATCGAGCGCCAGCCTCGACGTGCTGCTGGCGAGCAACCGACTGCTGATCGACGCGGCATTGCCGGCGATTGATTACCTGGCCGAACGCCAAGGCAAGGAAGGCCTGATCATCCTCGCCAACTCCGACGCCACCATCCTCGCTGTCGAAGGGCGCGCCGACCGCCTCAAGGGCAGCGGCCTGCAAGACATCACCTTGGGCGCCTGCTGGAGCGAAGCCGCTCGCGGCACCAACGCGCTGGGCACGGCACTGGTCGAAGCCCGGCCGACGATGATCGATTGCGGCGAACATTACCTCGATAGGCTGACCGATTTCTCCTGCACCTCGGTGCCGATCCATTGCCCCCAGGGCGATATTCTCGGCGTGCTCGACCTGACCCGCGAAGGCCCGCTCGGCCGCGTCCACGACAGCACCGCGTTGCTGGCGATGGCGGTCAGCCAGATTGAAAGTCGCGTGTTCAACGCCAGCTATCCAGACGAAATCGTCCTGGCCTTTCACAGCCGTCGCCAATACCTCGAATCGCCTTGGCAAGGCCTGCTGGCGGTGAGCCTTGGCGGTCAGATCCTCGCCGTCAGTGCCCAGGCCTGTCAGCTACTCCACGCCGAACGCTCGGCGCTGGTCGGTCGGCGTTGTGAGGAATTCCTCGGTGTCGATGGCCTGCAACTATTATCGCGTTTGCACCAGGGCGGCGTCGGTAGCTTGCAAACCGCCAAGGGCGAATTCTTCTACAAAACCCTGCGCGCGCCGCAGCGGTCAATCAACGTCAGCACGCCACCGCGCACGACCGCCAAAGCCGCAAAGCCCCAACCGGACCTTGAATCCCTGGCCGGCAGTAACGTGCGTTATGCCCGGGCCTTGCGCATGGCCCGGCAAGGCCTGGCCAATGAATTGCCGGTGTTGCTGCTTGGTGAAACCGGCACCGGCAAAGAAGTCATCGCACGTGCCCTGCACATGGCCGGAACCCGGTGCGACAAGCCCTTTATCGCAGTGAACTGCGCGGCCATTCCCGAAGGCCTGATCGAGTCGGAACTGTTCGGTTACCGTGAAGGCGCCTTCACCGGCTCCCGTCGTGGCGGCATGATCGGGCGCCTGCAACAGGCCCACGGCGGCACCTTGTTCCTCGATGAAATCGGCGACATGCCGCTGGCCCTGCAAGCGCGTTTGCTGCGGGTGCTGCAAGACCGCAAAGTCGCGCCACTGGGTGCCGGTGAAGAGCAGGACATCGATGTCGCGCTGATCTGCGCCACGCACCGCGACCTCAAGCGTCTGGTGGAAGAAAAGCACTTCCGCGAAGACCTGTTCTACCGGGTCAACGGCATCAGCGTGATGCTCCCGGCCCTGCGCGAACGTGAAGATTTCAGTGCGCTGGTCGGGCGACTGCTGACCCGGCTCGATGCTCCGACCGTCGTCCTGCATGACGACTTGAACCGCTTGCTCAGCGGCTATCACTGGCCGGGCAACATCCGCCAACTGGAGATGGTATTGCGCACCGCGTTGGCCATGCGCGAACCGGGGGAGAGTGTCCTCACCCTCGACCACTTGCCCGACAGCATGCTCGACGAACTGACTGCGACCGAACGGCCTCAGGCCGGCAGCATCCGTGAAAATGAACTGGAGCTGATTCGTCAGTCCCTGGACACGCACCAGGGCAACGTCTCGGCTGCTGCCGACGCGCTGGGCATCAGCCGCGCGACCCTGTATCGCAAGCTCAAACAGTTGCGTTCGTGATGCAGCGCCTGATCGTCCGGCTGATCGACAGCCAGAACCCCGAAGCCCTGCAAGCGGCATTGCGCTGGCTCTACAGCTTCGTGCGTCCCCATCGTCTGGCCATCGCGGGGCTGCTCGGGTTGTCGGTGTGTGCCTCGCTGCTGGTGTTGGTGCAACCGTGGTTGACCAAGCTGCTGATCGACGATGGCCTGCTGGCGCGCGACTTTCCGATGCTGGTGTTGATTGCCGGGTTGATGATCGTCGCCGGGCTGCTCGGCACGGCACTGTCGGGCATCAACCGCTACCTGCACACGCGGTTGTCCGGGCGGATTCTGTTCGCCCTGCGCGATGATCTCTATCGGCATTTGCAGACGCTCTCGCCGAGCTTTTACGGTCAGCGGCGGATTGGCGACCTGATGTCGCGCCTCGATGGCGACGTCGCCGAGATCCAGCGCTTTGCCGTGGACTCGCTGTTTTCAGCGGTCTCGAGTGTGATCGGTCTGGTCTGCGCGGTGGCGATGCTGTTGACCCTGTCGTGGAAGCTTTCGTTGCTGGCGTTGGTGCTGATCCCCCTCGACGTGCTCTGGCTGCGCTGGATGCGGCGCAAGGTCGAGCGCGATGTGCGGCAATTGCGCGAGCGCTCGGCGGACATGTCCTCGTTCATGGTCGAGACGCTGCCGGTGATGAAATTCATCCAGTCCGCCGGCCAGCAACAACGTGAAGCGCGGCGTTTGCAGTCACTCGGCCACGGCTACATGAGCCAATTACTGCGCCTGCAAGTCACCGAGTTCTTTACCCAGGCTGTACCGGGAACACTGACGTCGTTGTCCCGGGCCTGTGCGTTTTTGATTGGCGGGTACTGGGTGGTGCAGGGGACCTGGCAATTGGGCGCGTTGATCGCGTTTTCTACTTACCTTGGCATGGCCGTCGGACCGGTTCAGAGCCTGCTCGGGCTCTACGTCGCGATTCAACGGATGACCGTCAGCCTTGGGCGCGTGATGGAATTGCGCGGTGAAGAGCCGACCGTCCTGACACCGGTTCAGCCACAACCGATGCCGACGTCGGGTGACCTGCGATTTGACGATGTGCACTTCAGCCATCCGGGCCGGCCGACGACCTTGCGCGGTATTGAAGCGCGCATTCCCTACGGTTTGAAAGTGGCCCTCAGCGGTGGCTCCGGGGTGGGTAAATCAACCCTGATCGACCTGCTGCAACGCCATCATGATCCGCAGTCCGGCCGCGTGTTGCTGGGGGAGGTCGACCTTCGGGAGCTGGACCTGTTCCAGTTGCGCCAGCGGATTGCCGTGGTCAGTCAGGACATCGTGTTGTTTCGCGGCAGCCTCGCCGACAACCTCGCTTATGCCGTACCGCACGCCAGTCGCGAGGCGATTGCCGAAGTCGCACGGTTGGCGCAACTCGACAGCCTGATCGAGTCGCTGCCCGAAGGCCTCGACAGTCCGCTGGGCGAGCGTGGCCAGCAGTTGTCCGGCGGGCAGAAACAACGCATCGCCATTGCCCGGGCGCTGTTGCAAGACCCGCTGATCCTGGTCCTCGACGAAGCCACCTCGGCGGTGGACGAAGCCACCGAGCGTGAGGTGATCGAGGCCATCGACCGACTGTTTGCGGGACGTACACGCATCCTGATCAGCCATCGCCCCTCGACCCTGGCCGATGCCGACCTGCGTTTTGAATTGCTCGACGGTGTGCTCACTTCAAAAACGGTGCTGCATGAAGCCTGAATTGCGCATCGGTGTGGTCGACAGCGGGCATTCAGCGGCGCAACGGGTGCAAGTCGTCGCGGGCCGGCGTTTCTCGTTGCTACACGAGGGACTGGCCGAAAGCGACTTGCGCGATGATCCGCTGGGCCACGGCAGCGCGGTGATTGAAGCCATCGGCCGGCGGGCACCTTCGGCAGTGTTTTGCGTGGGGCAGGTGTTTGATCAACGCGGCGTCACCAGCGCCTTGCAGATCGCCACGGCCATAGACTGGCTGGTGGCACAGGACGTTCGGCTGATCAATTTGAGCCTGGGCTTGCGCCAGGATCGCAGCCTGTTGCGCGAAGCCTGCGCAGCAGCGGTGGCACGCGGGGTTCTGCTCTGCGCCTCCAGTCCGGCGCAAGGCGAGGGCGTGTTCCCGGCCAATTATCCGCAGGTGCTGCGCGTCACCGGAGACGCCCGTTGCGCTGAACAGGAATGGTCGTGGCTCAACAGCGCGCAAGCGGATTTCGCCGCGTGTGTGCATGGGACCTATCCGGGACAGTCCGGCGCCAGTCTGGGATGTGCGGCATTGAGCGGGCACATCGCCGCTTTTTTGGTTGAACATCCTGGGGCGAGCAACCAGCAAGTGGTCGAATGGCTGCGCGAGCACGCGCGGTATCGCGGTCCTGAACGGCGCTTCGGCCCATGATTGCGATTCTCGGCGCCGGGCCAGCGGGGGCAGCGGTGGCATTGGGGTTGCGGCGGCTCGGTTATCCGGTGACGCTGGTCAGCGAGTGGCGCCGGTTTGCCGCGCTGGAAGGTGTTTCGGTGCGGGTGCTGGAGGCGTTGCGCGGTGCGGGCCTGCATCAGGCGCTGGCGGATGCGGCGTTGCCTTCCCAGCGGCAGGTGTCGTGGAACGGTCAGCAGCATGCGCAAAACATTGAATTCCTGTTGGACCGTCCCGTCTTCGACCGAGGTCTGCGTGAAGATCTGCGCCTGGCGGGCGTCGAGGTGATCGAAGGTCGAGTGCTGACGGTTCAGACCGACGCCACGGGGCATCGAATCGAGATCGACGGGCGTGAAATGCTGGTCGCGGACTTTCTGGTGGAAGCCCGAGGGCGTCAGGCGCCGGCGCTCGGCAAAGGCCTGAGAGGGCCGGAGACGGTCAGCCTGCTCAATCGCTGGCAGGCAACGCCGGGCAGTACCGCCAGCGCAGTGGAAAGCCTTGAGGATGGCTGGGCGTGGATGGCGCGGCGGGCTGACGGCCAGTGTTATTGGCAGTGGACGGTGGACGTGGCCAGCGCCGCCCTGCCGGGCAAGGCGCAGTTGCTCGACTATTGCCTCCAGCGGCGCCAGGGCTCGGCGCTGGCTCAGGCGTTTTTCGGTTCCGCGCCTGAAATCGACTTGCAATTGCATGCGCGCAGCAGCACCGCGATCCTCAGTCCGCAGGTGTGCGGCCACAACTGGATTCGGGTCGGAGATGCGGCGATGGCGGTGGACCCGCTGTCGGGCAACGGGATTTTTCAATCACTGTCGTCGGCGCTGCAAGCGCCAACGGTGATCAACACACTGTTGCGAAAACCCGAGCGAACGGCCCTGGCACAGCGCTTTCATCAGCAGCGGGTGGAACAGCTGTTTTTGCGCTTTGCGCGGATTGGTCGCGACTTTTACGCTGATGAACAGCGATGGCGGGACCAGCCATTCTGGCAGGCGCGGCGGTGCTGGCCGGATGCAGAGGTTGCCCATGCCGAGGCGGATTTCAATGCGCTGAGGATAGAGCGAGCGCCGGTGTTGAATGAAGGGTTTGTCGATGAGGCCGAGGTGGTGATCACGGCGGATCAGCCGTTGGGGATCTGGCATGTGCAAGGGGTTGAAGTGGCGCCGTTGGTGCGGCGGTTGCGCACTGAGCCGGCTGAGCTGGTGTTGGCCGGGTTGACGGTGGAGCAGGGGCGGGTGATTCGGGGGTGGTTGTTGGCCCTGGGTTTCAAACCTTGAGATTTGTAGTGGCCGGTCTGGCCCCTTCGCGAGCAGGCTCGCTCCCACAGTGGTTTTGTGTTGAACACAGATCCCTTGTGGGAGCGAGCCTGCTCGCGAAGGCGGCCTGAAGCACGCCGACAATCAAAGCTTGATCAACACCGACTTCAACTCGGTGTAATGCTCAATCGCCGCATACCCCATCTCCCGCCCAACCCCCGACATTTTGTACCCGCCAAACGGCAACGCCGGGTCCAGGGCGCTGTGGCAGTTGACCCACACCGAACCCGATTTGATCCGCGGAATCATCCGGTGTACCGCCGCCAGATCATTCGACCAGATACTCGCCCCGAGCCCATAAGGACTGTCATTGGCCATGCGCAACGCGTCCGCTTCATCATCAAACGGAATCGCCACCAGCACCGGGCCAAATATCTCTTCCTGCACCAGCGAATGCTTCTGATCGACGTCGACAATCACCGTCGGCTTGACGAAAAATCCTGGCCCGAATTGCTCGCCACCGCAGGCGATGGTCGCGCCACTTTCACGACCCTTTTCGATGTACCCGTACACCCGTTCCTGCTGGCGTGCCGAAATCAACGGCCCCATCTCGACGCTCGGGTCCAGGCCGTTGCCAAGCTTCATGGCGTTGGCGATGCTCGCGATGTCCGCCACCACATTGTCGAAATGCTTGCGCTGCACGTACAGCCGCGAACCTGCGCAGCAGACCTGGCCCTGGTTGAAGAAAATCGCGCTGGCGGCTCCGGCGGCGGCGCTCGGCAGGTCGGCGTCGGCCATGACGATGGTCGGTGATTTCCCGCCCAGCTCCAGGGTCACGCGGGTCATGGAGTCCATGGCGATCTTGCCGATCTGCTTGCCCACGGCGGTGGAGCCGGTGAAGGTCAGCTTGTCCACCAGCGGGTTGTGCGTCAGGGCGGAACCGGCGGTGATGCCGGTGCCGGTGACCACGTTGAACACACCCTCGGGGTAACCAGCTTCCAGCACCAGTTCCGCAAGTTTCAGCGCGGTCAGCGGGGTTTCATCGGCGGGTTTGAGCACCACCGTGCAACCGGTGGCGAGGGCCGGGCCGAGCTTCCAGCAGGCGAGCAACAGCGGGAAGTTCCAGGCGACGATGGCGCCAACCACGCCCACCGCTTCGCGCCGGATGAAGCTGTGGAATTGATCATTGGGCATCAATGGCAATGACACCTCAACGCTGGAGCCTTCAATCTTGGTCGCCCAACCGGCCATGTAGCGCAGGAAATCGATGGCCAGTTGCACATCCATCACTTGGGCCACCGCTGCGCTTTTACCGTTGTTCAGACATTCCAGTTGCGCCAGCAGCTCGGCATCGCGCTGCATCAGGTCGGCGAGTTTCCACAACAGATTCTGCCGCTCGCGCGGCCGGGTGCGGGTCCAGGCCGAGTCATCGAAAGCCTGACGAGCGGCCAACACCGCGCGGTCGACATCCTCCGGCGTGGCCCGTGGCACCACACACAACACTTCACCGGTGGCCGGGTTGTGCAGGGGCATGGTCTGGCCATCGGCGGCCTCGACCCAGTCACCACCGATCAACATGCGCGGGGGGCGCTGGATAAACGCGGAAGTGGCGGGAAGCACATTAGGGAGCGACATGGCGAAGCCTCTTATTGTTCGTGAGAACAGGGCTTTCGCAATGGCTGTGCCAAGTCGCGGCAAGGTCCGGCCAGCCTTTGAGTGGCCGGGGTTTGTCGGGCGTAAAAGGAGAGCGGCAGGGGGATTTTTTTCGCAAATTGCGACAGCCGCTGAGACGACGAACAACCCGGTTGCGACCTTGAGAGCCCTCATGTTGAGGAATAGAATTTTCAGGCTCGGTGGGTGAAATGACGGAACATTTCCCCGGCCACACATCTCGCGCAAGGGAGGTTGTGATGAACCTTTCAACCCTGGAGATTCAAAGCATCATTGAACAGAGTTTTCTGCCTTCGGTCTGCACGTGCAGCATGGCGCCGGATCAGTCATTGACGATTCGGGTCTGCGATTGCATGACCGGCAAAGTGGACCTGGTGGTGAGTCACGTTCCCGTCTGGGAGCTGGACACCGCCCATGCGATTGCGACGCTGGTGGTGCAGATGCAGCAAGAGATCCGCGCACACAAGGGCGTCCACCCAACATTCTTGAGCTGAACCGGCGTCAGCCGCACCACCGCGTGTGGTGCGGCCCGCGTCTCAGACTGCAACACCTGTCGCGATATTAGACGCAGGCGCTCTCCTTCAAAGGCTGTTCCAGGCCCTTGATTGCACGCAACTGATTGATAAAAAACAACATCGGCAAGCTGGCACGCTCCGTGTATTGCTCATCGCAGACGTTTCTCTTGCCTCCGCCAGCGGTGCGCCGCCGGCGGCAGAAACCATAAAAACGATAAGCCACAACAATAAGAACGCACCGTGCGAGGTTCGACGTTGATGAAGAGAAAACTCCGATCAGGCCTGAGCGCCAGCCTGCTGGCCGTGGCCGCTTGCGTGGCGCTGCATTCGCCCGACAGCCTGGCAGCCCGCGACGCCCAGACCATCCTCAAGGAAACCTGTCAGGGCTGTCACACCCCTGAAGCCAATAACGCCCTCAGCCGCATCAGCCACCAGCGCAAGACCCCGGAAGGCTGGTTGATGAGCATCGCCCGGATGCAAACCATGCACGGTTTGCAGATCAGCGATGATGACCGGCGCACCCTCGTCAAGTACCTGGCCGACACCCAGGGCCTGGCGCCGAGCGAGACCGATGGCGTGCGTTATGCGCTGGAGCGTCGACTCAACAGCGTCGAAAAATTCGACGACCAGACCAGCCAGATGTGTGGCCGCTGCCACTCCGGTGCGCGGGTCGCCTTGCAACGGCGTCCGGCCCAGGAATGGGAACGCCTGGTGAATTTCCACCTCGGCCAATGGCCGTCCCTCGAATACCAGGCCCTGGCCCGCGACCGCGACTGGTTCGACATCGCCCGCAAAGACATGGTGCCGCTGTTGGCCAAGCGTTATCCGCTGGACAATCCAGCGTGGAAGAAATGGCAAAGTGTCGCGCCGAAAAGCGATGCACTGGTGGGGGACTGGAGCTTCAGCGGCCACTTGCCCGGCAAGGGTGAATTGGCCGGCGTGATGAGCGTCACGGCCGATGGCAGCGACACCTTCAAGGTCAGCGTCAAAGGCCAATACGCCGACGGCAGCCCGTTCAACGGCGACGGCAGCGCGATTCTCTACACCGGCTACGAATGGCGCGGCAACGTGACCATCGACGGTGTGACCATGCGCCAGGTGTTCGCCGCCCAAGGCAATGCGATGCAGGGCCGGATGTTCGAGGCCGAACACGACGAACGCGGCCTGGACTTCGTCGCCGCCAAGCAAGGTTCCAGTCGTTTGTTGGCGGTACAACCGGGTTATCTCAAGGCCGGTGCTGAAACTGAAGTGACCCTTATCGGCAGTGGCCTCACCGGCAAACCGGACTTCGGCAAAGGCGTGGAAGTGGTCGAAATCGTCGAGCAGAGTCCTGAGCGGATCAAGGTCAAACTCAAGGCCGCTGCCAACGCCCAACCGGGCGTGCGTGCGGTGACCGTGGGTACGCTGAAAGGCCCGAGCCTGTCGGTCTACAGCACCATCGCCGAAGTCAAAGTGGTGCCGGAATTCTCGGTGGCGCGGATCGGCGAGGGTGGTGGTTCTACGCCGAAAGTCCAGGGCCGTTTCGACGCCGAAGCCTGGGGCAAAGGCGCCGACGGCAAGCCGTATCGCATCGGCGTATTTCCGGCGCAATGGAAAGTCGAAGCCTTCGATGATCGCGCCAAGGAAGACGAAGACGTCAAGTTCGCCGGCACCATGCAGGCTGACAGCGGCGTGTTCACACCGGGCGATGCCGGGCCGAACCCGCAACGCAAGATGTCCACCAACAATGCCGGCAACCTCAAGGTGATAGCCGCCGTCGACGACGCAGGGAAATCCCTGACCGGCGAAGGCCACATGATCGTCACCGTGCAACGCTGGAACAATCCACCCATTCCATGAGTTGGCTGATTCCTGTGGCTTCAGACACTTTTTCGGAATGACCGCAGGCCCCGTCAAACGGGGTTTGCACAGGAGGTTGCAATGGGCGCTATTTTGAATCTGGTCGAACGGAACCTGCACGAAGTGCACGTCGATGCCGACCGCATGCTGTTTCACATCCCCAGCAGTTCGCTGTTCGCCAGCGATGAGCTGACCGGCACCATCATCGATACCTTGCGCGGTCCGGGCTGTTCGTCCGAGGACTTGATCCAGCGCCTGGCCGCGCGTTTCAACGGCGAAGAAATCACCGAGACGCTGCGTGAATTGATCTCGCTGGAGCTGGTCAGCGACGGCTCGCCACTGACCCCGGACATCGGCACCAAACGGGTCGAGCGCACCGCGATCAATACGGTGGTGCTCAACGTCAACACCGGCTGCAACTTGAGCTGCACCTACTGCTACAAGGAAGACCTCGACAAGCCGTCGGCGGGCAAGAAAATGGACGTCGAAACGGCGGTCGCGTCGGTGGAAATGCTGCTGCGCGAATCCCCGGACGAAGAGCGTTTCACCGTGGTGTTCTTCGGTGGAGAACCGCTGAGCAACCGCAAGCTGATCGAGTACATGGTCGACTATTGCGAGAAGCGTTTTCGCGAGGCCGGCAAGTTCGTCGAGTTCGTCATGACCACCAACGCCACGCTGCTTACTGAGGAAACCGTGGATTACCTGAATGCCCACCGTTTCGGGCTGTCGGTGAGCATCGACGGGCCGAAAACCGTGCACGACCGCAACCGTATCACCGTGGGCGGGCAGGGCACCTATGACGTGGTGCGGCGCAAGGCCGAGATGCTGCTGTCGCGCTACAACAGCCGGCCGGTGGGCGCGCGAGTGACGTTGACCACCGGCGTCACCGACGTCGAAACCATCTGGGATCACCTGTTCAACGAACTGGGTTTTGCCGAAGTCGGGTTTGCCCCGGTGACGTCCGGCGACATCAGCACGTTCAACCTGTCCAGCGACGAACTGATCGAAGTCTTCGCCAGCATGAAGAGGCTTGGTCGGCGTTACCTGGAAGCAGCGCTGGAACACCGCAACATCGGTTTTTCCAACCTGCACCAGTTGATCACCGACATCCACGAAGGCCACAAAAAAGCCCTGCCATGCGGCGCGGGCCTGAAGATGCTGGCGGTGGATCACAAGGGCGAACTGAACCTGTGCCACCGCTTTACCGGTTCTTCGCTGCCGACCTTCGGCAACGTGCACAGCGGCGTCAAACAGGTCGAGTTGAACGACTTCCTGTCCCAGCGCCTCGACCGCACCAACACTGGTTGCGAGGACTGCCAGATCCGCAACCTGTGCTCCGGCGGCTGCTACCACGAGAGCTACGCCCGGTACGGCGACCCGACCCACCCGACCTATCACTACTGCGAACTGATGCGTGACTGGGTCGACTTCGGCATCGAGGTCTACACCCGGATCATGGCCCACAACCCTGCGTTTATCAGCAGCTACATCACTCCGCGCAAGGCTCACTGATATGAAACATCTCAAGGCAATCAATAACAAAGCGCTGAAACTGGACGAGGCCGCGGCCGAAAACCGTATCGAAGAAGTGGTGGCGATGAGCTCTGTTGCGGGCTGCGCCTCGACCACCGACCCGGGTTGGGAAATCGATGCGTTTGGCGGGGTGTCGTCGCTGTGCCAGCCGATGGAAGCCGACCTGTATGGCTGCTCCGACCCGTGCTGGTGGCCGGCCCAGGTGCCCGACATGATGAGCACCTACCCGGACTGGAACAAGGATGCCCAGGCGTCCAACGAAAACTGGCGCAACCTCGGCACTGTCTTCCCCAAAGACAAGTGATCAGATAAGAAGAAGGATTCCAGCATGCACAGCATCAACGCCTGCGGCCTGGCCGCTTTCGCCCTCCTGAGCACGTGTTCGCTCAACGTTCTGGCCGATGAAAATGCAGCACTGCAAGACGGTCACGAGTACATGGTGACCACCAATTATCCGAACAACCTGCACGTGATCGACCTGGCCACCGACACGCTGTTCAAGACCTGCAAGATGCCCGACGCTTTTGGCCCCGGCACCGTGCAACTGTCGCCGGACCGCAAGACCGCCTACGTGTTGAACAACCACTACGCCGATGTCTATGGCGTCGAGCTGGACAACTGCAAGCAGGTGTTCCACGCCAGCATCACCCAGAAACCGGGCGAGAAAGCGAAATCGATGTTCGCCTTCACCCTCAGCCACGACGGCAAGGAACTGTTTGCCATCGCCAACCCGACGCTGATGCTCAATGACCGCTACGAAGTGCAGCAGCCACGGCTCGATGTGTACAAGACTGACGCCGGCATGGACGCCAAACCCGTGCGCAGTTTCCCGGCGCCGCGCCAACTGACCATCATGCAAAGCGGCGATGATGGCACGCTGTACGTGGCCGGGGCGGACGTCTACAAGGTCAATGTGAACACCGGCAAGTTCGACGTGCTGATCCCCAGCCGTCACTGGAAGCGCCCGAACTACAGCGCGCCGGATGTGCTCTACGTGTGGAACCAGCAGACGTATCGCCATGATTTCTCGCTGCTCTACACCGCCGCGAAATTCAAGGACAAGAAGCAGGACCCGTTGACCGCCGAATACCTCTACGGGCTGTTCAGCATCGACCTGAAAACCGGCAAGACCGAAACCACCGACTTCGGCCCCCTGACGGAAATCTATTTCAGCGGCATGCGCTCGCCGAAGGACCCGAACCTGATGTTCGGGGTGCTCAACCGCTTGGCCAAGTACGACATCAAGGAAAAGAAAATGCTCCAGGCGGCGACGCTGGATCATTCCTACTACTGCATTTCCTTCAACAAGGACGGCAGCAAGATCTACCTGGCCGGGACGTTTAACGACGTGGCGATTTTTGATGCCGACAGTCTGAAGCAGATTGGCAGCATCAAAATGCCGGGTGGGGATATGGCGATTACGACGGCGCAGGTGTTTGTCCGGTAATTGCGGTGCCTGAACTGACGCCTTCGCGAGCAGGCTCGCTCCCACGCTGGAACTGTGAACGCAGGACCAATGTAGGAGCGAGCCTGCTCGCGAAGGGGCCCTCACAGATCACAAAGGCATCAAACCCCAGGCACTGGGCAGCTCAAATCCCCCTCCTGGCACTTCAGATAATTCCTGAACGTCTGAACCCGCGCCTTGGTCAAGTCAGTGGTGCAGCTGCTGTAGATCAACGGATACACACTGCCCCCTTCCACCCCCGACGCCGAAAACTTGCACTCGGCATCCCGAAACGCAACCCACGCCCGTTGCGCCCCCACCAACAACTTCTTGCGTTCGGGCTCAGCTTTCAGACGCGTGGTGATTTGCTGGTACAGCGCATTCAACTCCTTGTCCGCCGCCGCATTCTGCTGCGCTGCGCACTGGTTCATCGTGGCCTGGTCGGTGGCGTTGTCGCAGTCCGCGGCGAATGCCATCGAGGTGAACATCACTGGCGCCAGCGCCAGGAAAAAGCGTGAGTACATGGCGAAAACTCGCTGTGGCAGAGGAAATTGCGGGGCAGTGTAGCGAATCGTTATGAACCTGCGCCGACAGAGCGCAACTGGCTGCCAGCAACTCTCGCGCCCGCAAACCCGAACTTATGCGCACAAATATGGCCGAATATCCCGAGCATGGTTGATCGCGACAAGCGATTGGTTCAATTTTAGGGTTGGTCTTGTGGTTGTTACTGACCTACTGTTCAGTACAGGAGGTGACTTATGAATCCAACATCAGATCGAGATCGCATCGAAAGGAAAATCCTGCTCAAGGCGAAGCGTTCGCATGTCTGGCGAGTGCTGGCCAATGCCGAAGCGTTCGGGCAGTGGTTTGGCGTTGCACTGGAGGGCAAGCGTTTCGTCGCCGGTGAGTGGACCCAGGGGCAGATCACTTTTCCCGGGTATGAGCACTTGCTGTGGAATGTGCTGGTAGAGCGGGTCGAGCCAGAGCGGTTGTTTTCGTTTCGTTGGCACCCGTACGCCATCCACCCGGACGTCGACTACTCCCAGGAGCCGACCACGCTGGTCAAATTCGAGCTCGAAGACATGGACAATGGCACGTTGCTCAAGGTGTCCGAATCCGGTTTCGATCACATCCCCCAGACGCGCCGTGAAAAGGCGTTCCGCATGGACAGCCGCGGTTGGGAAGAGCAGATGAACAACATCGAGCAGTTTCTGACCGAAAGCGCCAAAGCCCATGAGCGTGAAGGTGGTTAAGGCTACAGCCCCCTGAACTCGCGGCCTCTAGCCTGGATACCTTAGCCGTCTAAGGGTTTTCGGAAGGGCAGGTATAGCGAATGTCTTACACGCGGTGGTAGCTATGTCGTCTATTGCAGATTGGATCCGACACGTAATCTAGCCCCATCAACTGAAGCACAGGAAGCGCTTCAGGATCACGGATGATCGACCATCAGCAAGGATTGGCTACCGACAGGGAGTCGACAATGGTCTTGGGAAAAACCCGCTTCGGCGGGTTTTTTTTTGCCTGTCGAAAAGTTCGGCAGCACTTAGAGCCTGGCCGCTGCCCGTTCGGTGATTTGCGTGCGCTGCTCAAGCGAGGCGGCTGCCCGGCGTTGCGCTTCAGCCAGAACACTCGATGGTGCCGTTTCAGGGCTGCCCGACTGGAACGGCGGTGCTGGCGCATATTCCAGTTGCAACTGCACCAACTGCGCCGTGTCTTTATCGAACAACTCTGCCGCCAGGCTCAGGGCAAAATCGATCCCTGCGGTAATCCCGCCACCGGTCAACAGATTGCCGTCGCGCACCACGCGGTCCTTCACCGGGATCGCCCCCAGTGGCTTGAGCAGCTCGTGATAGGCCCAGTGCGTCGTCGCCCGCTTACCCTTGAGCAAACCCGCGGCGCCGAGCACCAGCGCACCGGTGCAGACCGACGTGACATAACGCGCGTTGACGGCTTGAGCCTTGATGAACGCCAGTGTTTCTTCATCTTCCATCAACGGCCCGACGCCACCGCCGCCGGGAACGCAGATCACGTCCAGCGCCGGACAGTCGTCGAACGTCATGGTCGGTTTCAGCACCAGGCCAGTGCTCGCGGTAACCGGCACCAGGTCCTTCCAGATCAAATGCACTTTCACGTCCGGCAGCGAGGCCAACACATCGTAAGGGCCGGTCAGGTCGAGTTGCTGAACCTGGGGAAACAACAGAAAACCGATCTGCAACGTCATGGCTTATTTCTCCTGAAGTGGGTGGACGTCTTCACTGTAGGCTCGTAGGATTTGGCGTATCCGCCAATCACCCCACGAATTACGCCAACATGCCGAAAACCATTCACGTGCTCGCGTTTGCCAATGTGCAACTGCTTGACGTCACCGGGCCGTTGCAGGTGTTTGCCTCGGCCAACGACATTGCGCGCCAGAAAGGGTTGCCGGCGCCTTATGCGCCAACGGTGATTGCCAGTGGTGGCGGGGCGGTGATGTCCTCGGCGGGGCTGGCACTATTCGCTGAGTCGTTGCCCGAGGGTGAAAGCGACACGCTGGTGATTGCCGGCGGCTGGGGCGTTTACGCGGCGGCGGAAGACCCGGCGCTGGTGGCCTGGGTACGCGAACATGCGGCTTCTTGCCGGCGTATCTCGTCGGTGTGCACCGGGGCGTTTTTGCTGGCGGCCAGCGGCTGGCTCGATGGCCGGCGAGTGGTCACGCACTGGACGCGGTGCGAGCAGTTGGCGCAGAAGCATCCGCGCCTTCACGTCGAGGCCAATCCGATTTTCATCAACGACGGCCCGGTCTGGACTTCGGCCGGGGTCACGGCTGGCATCGACCTCGCCCTGGCCATGGTCGAAGAGGACCTCGGGCGCAACATGGCGCTGGAAGTCGCCCAGCAACTCGTGGTATTTCTCAAGCGTCCGGGTGGGCAGTCACAGTTCAGCGTAACCCTGTCCTTGCAGAAAGAAGGCGACCGTTTCGACGAACTTCATGCCTGGATCAGTGAAAATCTGACCAAGGATCTCGGCATCCCCACCCTGGCGTTGCAGGCGGGCATGAGCGAACGCAGCTTCGTGCGCCACTACCGTGCCGATACCGGGCAAACCCCGGCGAGGGCTATCGAATTGATCCGGGTCGAAACGGCGCGACGGTTACTCAGCGATACCGGCGTTCCGATCAAACGGGTGGCGGTGCAATGTGGGTTTGGCAGCGAAGAAACGCTGCGGCGTAATTTTCTAAGGGCCATGGGCGTGACACCCCAGGCTTATCGCGAGCGGTTTTCGGTCAGCGCTGCAGCAGATCCAGTAATGCTTTGAGGGTCGCCGCCGGGGCTTCCTCGGGAATGTCATGACCGACGCCTGGCAGTACACGCCGCTCGTAAGGGCCGGTGAAATGCTCGCAGTCATCATCAATGTCCGGTGGCGGTCCGACGCCATCGTCGGCACCGCACAGGGAAATCGTCGGCACGCTGATCGGCGGCTGTTGGGTCAGCGCCTGCTCCATCCATTCCAGCGCCGGATCACCGGGTGCATACATGAAACGGTGGCGGTAAGACTGGATGACCACCTCGACGAAATCCGGGTTGTCGAAAGCCGGCGCGCTCAACGGGTACAAGTCAGGGCCTTTGATCCAGGTCGGTGACCACAACTTCCAGAGCAATTCGCACAAGCCCCGGCGATTTTTGGTCAGGCCTTCTACCCCGCGCGGGGTGTGGAAATAGTACTGATACCACAGGCGATGTTCAGACTCCGGGTCTCGAGGCTCGGTGGAATTCGGGATGTTCTGCAAGTTGTAGCCATCTCCAGTCACCAGGCAACGCACCCGTTCCGGCCACAACGCCGCGACGATGCACGCGGCGCGACCGCCCCAGTCGTAGCCGCAGAGGGCTGCTTGCTGGATGGCCAGCGCGTCCATCAGGTCCAGCAAATCCTGGGCGAGAGCAGCCTGCTGGCCGGAGCGCAACGTGTCGGGGCTGTTGAAGCGTGTCGGGCCGTAACCGCGCAGGTACGGGACGATGACGCGGTAGCCCTCGGCGGCGAGGGCCGGGGCGATTTCGTCGTAGGCGCGCGGGGAGTAGGGGAAGCCGTGGAGCAGGATCACGGGATCGCCGGTCGTTGGGCCGTGTTCCTCGTAAGCGATTTTCAGGCTTGGGGTCTGGGCATAGTGGATCAACGCGTCATGGATCATTCGATGCTCCCGTGCGGTTGTTTCGAGCGGCTTGAAGCCAACGTCCCTACGCTTCCACTTCCGCCACCTGATTAAAGTACTTCGACCGATCCGGCGTAAACGTCACCACCATTCCGGTCCGGGTGCATTCCAACGCCCGCTCTTCAGCCAAATCAACATCCAGATCCTCCCCGCGCAAGCCCTGCCACTGGGCGAGATACTTGAGAGATCCGTATTTTTCGAGTTTTTTCAGGCTGCGACTGACGCCACCCTTCCACCCCAGAACCGGTAGCTCTCCGGCAAGGCTGCGTTGGGCGAGGTTGGGGAAGCGGGTGGCGCGTTGGCGGCCGATTTCCCAGCATTTGATCAGGCCTTTGTCCGGGCCTTCCCACAGTTCGTCGCGGTTCAGGCCGGACCGAAGGGGAGAGTCGATGCTGCGGTGGATGCGCTGGCTCATTCAGGTTCCTTGAATTCGGGTTTTGTTGGACAGCTCCGCTGTACCCGTTGTTGCTGGATGTTAGGGGGGGATGTAACGACTGGCAACAAGGTATTTCAGGCTGTAGGAATGGGGTGTGCTGGGGTTAAACGGGAATGTTTGTTTAATTTTTGTAGGAGGTCGGGCCTAAGTGCCCACAAATGCTCGCTAGCGTTGGATTGGTATGGCTTGGGAGTGTGTTTAAGCCTGTTGTGAGTAAGCTTTGTTCCTACAAGCGGCAGCGCAAAACGGGAAAATTCTGACGGACCTTGTCGGCAAGTGGTGTTGTGGCTGGTGGCCTCTTCGCGAGCAGGCTCGCTCCCACAGGGGATTACCGTTTGCCCCCCCCTGTGGGAGCGAGCCTGCTCGCGAAGGCGCCGCCTCAGTCTCAAGGCTGCCAAAAACTCTTCTCCCCACTCAATTTCCGATCCAGAAAACTTGCCGCGCTGATCAACGCCAGGTGCGTCAGCGCTTGCGGCGTATTCCCCAGATGCCGCGCATGACTGTCCAGTTCTTCGGCATACAGCCCCAGCGGATTGGCATATCTGAGCAACTGTTCAAACTCCAGATGAGCCTTTTCCACCTGACCGGCCCGCGCCAGGCATTCGACGTACCAGAACGAGCACGCGGCGAACGCGCCTTCGGTGCCGTCGAGGCCGTCGATGCGGGTGTCGTCGTTGCGATAGCGGTAGACCATGCCATCGCGCACCAGGGTTTTTTCGATGGCTTGAAGGGTGGCGAGCCAGCGCGGGTCCTTGGCGCTGACGAACCGTACCAGCGGCATCAGCAACATCGAACCGTCGAGGGCGGTGCCGCCGATGTGCTGGACGAAATGCCCGCGTTCTTCGTTCCAGAAATTTTCCCAGATGTCGGCGTAGATAGCCTGGCGCATCTGGTCCCAGCGGGCGAACGGGGCGGGCAGTGAACGTTTCGAGGCGAGGCGAATGGCGCGGTCCAGTGCGACCCAGCACATCAGTCGCGAGTGCAGGAAGTGGTGTTGCTCGCCACGCATTTCCCAGATGCCGACGTCTGCCTGCTGCCAGGTTTCGCACACCTGATCGACCACTTCCACGGTGTGTTTCCAGCCCTCATGGGAAATGGCCTCGCCATACTTGTTGACCAGGTAGATCGCATCCATCAGCTCGCCAAAGATGTCGAGCTGGACCTGATCGTAGGCACCGTTACCGATGCGCACCGGCGTCGCGCCGCCATGGCCGGACAGGTGCGACAGTTCGATTTCCGGCAGTTCCTGGCGACCGTCCATGGCGTAGAGAATGTTGAGTTTCATTGACTTGCCATGACAGTCGCTGACCCGCCCGCGCAGCCAGCGCATGTATTCGTTGGCTTCCTGGACGAACCCCAGGCGCATGAACGCATAGACGGTAAACGACGCGTCGCGGATCCAGGTATAGCGATAATCCCAATTGCGTTCGCCGCCCGGCGTTTCCGGGAGGCCGAACGTGGCGGCGGCGAGTATCGCGCCGTGTTTGCGCGAGGTCAGCAGCTTCAGGGCGAGGGCCGAGCGGTTGACCATTTCCCGCCAGCGACCGCGGTAGTTGGACTGACCGATCCAGTCGCGCCAGAACTTCAGCGTCCGCTCCAGGCACAGATCGGCGGCACCTTCCTTGAAGCGCGGGTCGTCGAGCCCACCGAGCAGGAACTGTGCACTCTCATCTTGCTTCAGGGTGAATTCGGCGACCGCTGCATCGCCATCAACGCGCACAACCTGATTCGAAGACAGGCGCATGGACGGTTGATCGGCAGCCTCGAACACCACGTCTTTTTTATCCATCCGCGCGCGGGTCTTGGCGCGGGCGTAGTCATGACGCACGGCGCAACGCATGTGAAACGTCGCTTCGCCGCTGACTACCCGGACCCTGCGTATCAACAGCGGCAGATCGTCCTCGGTGTCGCCGATGGGCAGCAGGTCGGTGACTTCGACCACCGCGCGATCACTCAGCCAACGGGTTTGCAGCACGTTGGTGTCCGGCAGGTAAATCTGCTCACGGCGGGCGTCGGGCAAGTCCGGCGCCAACTGGAAGATACCGGCCTCGGGCGTATCCAGCAGCGAGCAGAAAATCGATGGGCTGTCGAATTCCGGCCAGCAGAAAAAGTCCACGCTGCCCTTGTCATTGACCAGTGCCGCGCTGCGCATGTCGCCGATGATGCCGTGGGCGTCGATGGCGCTTTGTCGTTCGTGAAGTAGCGGGTTGAGGGAAATCGCCATGAAGGTTAGCGCCTTGCGGTGAGGGCCTAACTAGCTGACTGGTTTTAAGGGGCTGGAGTTCATTTGCGGGATGATGGTGATTGTTCTGGCCCCTTCGCGAGCAGGCTCGCTCCCACAGTAGATCGCGGTCCACTGTGGGAGCGAGCCTGCTCGCGAAGGGACCTTCACATTGAACCAACAATTGGGAGCTTTCCCCTCAATCAGCCTTATGGCAATTTGCAGTCCCTTGTCGAGACCCGCACCCCATGGCCAATCCTTACCGCGATCTGTTCAAAGCCCCCGGCAGCCGAGCCTTCGTGCTGGCCGGCATGATCGCGCGCATGCCGATTTCCATGACCGGCATCGGCCTGATCACCATGCTCTCGCAACTGCAGGGTGGCTACGGACTGGCCGGTGCCGTGGCCGCGACCTTTGCCCTGGCCACAGCTTTTTGCGCGCCGCAGGTCTCACGATTGGTCGACCGCTACGGGCAACGCCGGATCTTGCCGATCTCAGCGTTGATCGGCGGCGGGGCGTTGTTGCTGGTGTTGCTGTGCACCCGTTTGCAGGCGCCGCACTGGACGCTGTTTGTGTTCGCCGCGCTGGCCGGGTGCATGCCGAGCATGTCGGCGATGGTGCGGGCACGGTGGACCGAGGTCTATCGCGGTCAGCCCGAACTGCAAACCGCCTATGCCCTGGAATCGGTGCTGGACGAAGTCTGCTTTATCGTCGGGCCGCCATTGTCGGTGGGCTTGTGCGTGGTGGCGTTCCCCGAGGCCGGGCCGCTCGCGGCGTTGTTGATGCTGGCGATCGGTGTGACGACGTTCGTCCTGCAACGCGACACTGAACCGGCCATTCATCCCCATGAAGAACATCATCAAGGCTCGATCATCCGTTCGGTGGAGATTCAATTGTTGATGCTGTTGATGGTCGCCATGGGCACCATTGTTGGCGTGGTCGATGTGGTCAGCGTGGCCTTCGCCCAGCAGCAGGGCCAACCGGCGGCGGCGAGCATTGTGTTGTCGGTGTATGCGATTGGTTCATGCATGGCCGGGCTGGCGTTCGGGGCCTTGCGCTCGAAGGTACCGTTGCCGCGTTTGTTCTTGTACGGCGGGGTGGCGACGGCGGTGACGACGCTGCCGTTGTTGCTGGCGAGCAACATTCTCGGGCTGTCGCTGGCGGTGTTCGTGGCCGGGCTGTTTTTTGCGCCGACCTTGATTGTCGCGATGGCCTTGGTGGAACGCATCGTGCCACCGGCCAAGTTGACGGAAGGCCTGACCTGGCTGGTCACCGGGTTGAGTATTGGCGTGGCGATTGGCGCGGCGAGTTCGGGGTGGCTGGTGGATGCGTTCGGTGCGCGCAGCGGGTTTTGGGTGGCGATAGCGGCAGGCCTGGTGGTCCTCGTTTCCGCCGTCCAAAGCTATCGCCACTTGAAATAAAGCCCCCTACAGGGGCTTGTGTTCGACTAATTCTGCGCGGCGCTCATCCGTTCTCTTGATAGACAACTTTTCGAGGTAAGCCCGGTGACCCAGCTGACATTGCTGTGCCTGCCCTATTCAGGCGCGAGCGCCATGGTTTACAGCCGCTGGCGGCGCAAACTGCCGGAGTGGCTAAAGCTGCAACCGGTGGAACTGCCCGGCCGTGGCGCACGGTTCGGCGAGCCGTTGCACACCGACATGCGGCGCCTGGCGCTGCAACTCGCGCAGGAACACATCGCCACGCTCAAATTTCCTTACGCGATTTTCGGCCATAGCCTGGGCGCCTTGCTCGCCTGTGAAATGGCCCATGCGTTGCGTTCGCTAGGCTGTCCGGAACCGGTGGCACTGTTCGCTTCAGGCACCGCCGCGCCGACGATGCGTGCTGATTACGATCGCGGTTTTGCCGAACCGAAAACCGATGCCGAGCTGATCGAGCAACTGCGCACGCTCAACGGCACCAGCGAAGAAGTGTTGGCCAACGACGAGCTGATGAGCCTGACGCTGCCGGTATTGCGCGCGGACTTCCTGTTGTGCGGACGCTTCGAACCGCAGCAGCGCCCCTTGCTCAAATGCCCGGTGCACGTACTTGGCGGCAAGGAAGATCGCGCCACCACCGAACAATTGATCGGCTGGCGCAAGGAAACCCACGGCAGTTTTTCCGTGGACATGCTCGGCGGTGGTCACTTCTTCATTCATGAGCATGAGGCCAAGGTGCTGCGGGTGATCAAGGACCAGCTCGACATCCACCATCGCCGGCATGCCATGGCCGCCAGCGCCTGACACAAAAAACTGTGGGGCCCTTGTGGGAGCGAGCCTGCTCGCGAAGGCAGCGGCACATTCAAAATGGATGTGACTGACAGACCGCTTTCGCGAGCAGGCTCGCTCCCACCGTTTGATTTTCGCCAACCTGATACTCCGCGTTTTACCTCCTTCCTGATACTTGTTCTCATTTGTTAATTTTTCCGGTGTGCATTCGTTTTATAGGGACGACGTGCCTTTGTGCTTCCCGCCACTGATCCGGATGCTTAGAAATGAATGCTGAAGACTCCTTGAAACTTGCTCGCCGGTTTATCGGGTTGCCCCTGGAAAAGCGCCAGATGTTCCTTGCGGCCTTGCACAAGGAGGGCGTTGATTTCGCCCGTTTTCCCATCCCGGCCGACGTCGAGGCCGCGGATCGCCAAGCGTTATCCTATGCCCAGCAACGCATGTGGTTTCTCTGGCAACTGGACCCGCACAGCGGCGCGTACAACCTGCCGGGCGCGGTGCGCCTGACCGGGTGGCTGAGCCTGCCCGCGCTGGAGCAAGCATTCGCCAGCCTCGTTGAACGTCACGAAACCCTGCGCACGGTGTTCCAGCGCCAGGCCGACGACAGCTTGCTGCAAGTGCCGGCCAGCGCGTCGCTGGTGATCGATCATGTGGACTTCAGCGCGCTTGCGGTCACGGAGCGCGAATTGGCCGTTGCGCATGCGGCCGAACAGCAATCGGTGCTGCCGTTCGATCTGTCAGTCGGCCCGTTGCTGCGCGTCACCTTGCTCAAACTCGCCGATCAGGAACACGTGCTGCTGCTGACCCTGCACCACATCGTGTCCGACGGCTGGTCGATGAACGTGCTGATCGACGAATTCATCCGCTGCTACGACGCGTTCGATGCGGGCACACAGCCGCAACTCGCGCCATTGCCGATCCAGTACAGCGACTACGCCCTGTGGCAGCGCCGCTGGCTGGAAGCGGGCGAGCAGGCGCGCCAACTCGATTACTGGCAAACACAGTTGGGCAACGAGCACCCAGTGCTGGAATTGCCCGCCGACCACCCGCGCCCGGCCATGCCGAGCTATCGCGGCACTCGTTATGAATTTGCCGTCGACGCGCAACTGGCCGAACGACTGCGCGCCACCGCGCAGAAACACAACATCACCCTGTTCATGCTGTTGCTCGGCACCTTCAACGCGCTGCTGCATCGCTACACCGGACAGACCGACATCCGCGTCGGCGTGCCGATTGCCAACCGCAATCGCGCCGAGATCGAAGGCCTGATCGGCTTCTTCGTCAACACCCAGGTGCTGCGCACGCAACTCGACGGCCAGACCCGCGTCGACGACTTGCTGCGGGCCATCAAGGAAACCGCTCTCGGTGCCCAGGCCCATCAGGACTTGCCGTTCGAGCGTCTGGTCGAAGCGCTGAAACTGGAACGCAGCCTCAGCCACACGCCGCTGTTCCAGGTGATGTACAACCATCAGCCGCATGTCGCAGACATTGCCACGGCCAGCACGGCGTCCGGCCTCGCGCTGGGCGTGATCGAGTGGGAAGGGCGCACCACACAGTTCGATCTGACCCTCGACACTTACGAAAAGGCCGGCAAGCTGCATGCGGCGCTGACGTACGCCAACGACCTGTTCGACGCCGACACCATCACGCGCATGGCGCAACACTGGACCCGTCTGCTGCAAGGCATGGTCGGCGATCCGACGCAGCGCATCAGCGATTTGCCGCTGCTGGAAAGCGCGGAATACCAGCGCATCGTGCATGACTGGAATCACGCTGACGAAAGCTTCCCGCAAGACCTGTGCATTCATGAACTGATCAGCCAGCAAGTCGCCGCCAATCCGAATGCATGGGCGGTGACCTTCGGCACACAGCAGCTGACTTACGCCCAACTCGACACCCAGGCCAATCGCCTGGCGCACAAACTGATCGAATTGGGCGTCGGCCCGGAAGTCCGCGTCGGCGTAGCGATGCAGCGTTCGGAAAACCTGTTGGTGGCGTTGCTGGCGGTACTCAAGGCCGGCGGCGCCTACGTGCCGCTGGACCCGGATTACCCGGCCGAACGCGTGGCCTACATGCTCGAAGACAGCCGCGCCTTGGTGTTGCTGACGGAGCAATCGGTCGCCGCGACATTGACCGTCACAGCCGATACGCAAGTATTGCTGCTGGACGCCACGACATGGGCCGAGTACCCGGAAAACGAGCCTGAAACGGGCGTCACGCCGGACAATCTCGCCTATGTAATCTACACCTCCGGTTCCACCGGCAAGCCAAAAGGCGTGGCCATCGCCCATCGCAACGTGCTGGCGCTGATCGACTGGTCGGCATCGGTCTTCAGCCGCGAAGACATTCAAGGCGTGCTGGCCTCGACCTCGGTGTGCTTCGACCTGTCGGTGTGGGAGCTATTCGTGACCCTGGCCAACGGCGGTTCGGTGATCATCGCCCGTAATGCCCTGGAACTGCCGCACCTGCCGGCGCGGGATCAGGTGCGCCTGATCAACACCGTACCGTCGGCGATCAATGCGTTGCAGCGCGACGGACAGATTCCGCCGAGTGTGCGCATCATCAACCTCGCCGGTGAGCCGCTGAAGCAGAGCCTGGTGGACGCGCTGTATCAGCAACCGACCGTCGAGCACGTCTACGACCTGTACGGCCCGTCAGAAGACACCACGTATTCGACCTGGACCCGACGCGAGGCCGGTGGTCGCGCGAACATCGGTCGTGCGCTAAAGCACACCGCCAGCTATTTGCTGGATGCCGAACTGCAACCGGTGCCGCAAGGCGTCGCTGCCGAGCTGTACCTGAGCGGCGCAGGGATCACCCGTGGTTACCTCGCGCGGCCGGGCATGACCGCTGAAAAGTATGTGCCGAACCCGTTCGCCAGCAACGGCGAGCGCCTGTACCGCAGCGGTGACCTGACCCGCTATCAGGCCGATGGCACGCTGCAATACGTCGGGCGCATCGACCATCAGGTCAAGGTCCGCGGCTTTCGCATCGAACTCGGTGAAATCGAAGCGCGGCTGTTGCAGCAGGACGCCGTGCGCGAACTGGCGGTGTTGGCGCAGGACGGGGTCAACGGCCAGCAATTGGTGGCCTATATCGTGCCGAACGATCCCGCGTTGCTGGGCGACACCGACGTTCAAGCGACTCAGCGTGAAACGTTGAAAGCCGCGCTGCGCCAGCATCTGCCGGATTACATGGTCCCGGCGTTCTTGCTGTTCCTCGATCATCTGCCGCTGACCCCCAACGGCAAACTCGACCGCAAGGCCTTGCCGGCGGTTGATGGTTCACAGCAGCAACGCGAACACGTCGCGCCACGTAGCGCACTGGAAAAATCCCTCGCCGCAGTCTGGCAGGACGTGCTGGCTGTCGACAACGTCGGTCTGGAAGACAACTTTTTCGAACTGGGCGGCGATTCCATCGTGTCCATGCAAGTGGTCAGTCGCGCGCGCCAGGCCGGAATCGTGTTGAGCCCCAAGGACCTGTTCCAGCACCAGACCATCCGCAGCCTCGCTCAAGCGGCCCGCAGCGGCGAACAGGTGTTGATCGACCAAGGCCCGGCCATCGGTGCGGTGGCGTTGGCGCCGATGCAACAATGGTTTTTCGAACAGGTAATCCCCGAGCGTCAGCACTGGAACCAGTCACTGCTGCTGGTGCCTCGCGAGGTGTTGAATACTGAAGTGCTGGACCGTGCCCTTGAGCAATTGCGGACCCTCCACGACAGCTTGCGCCTGCGCTACGAGCAGACCGCTGATGGCTGGCAGCAAACCTACGCCGCGCCGACCACGGAGTCGGTGCTGTGGCAGCGTCAGGCGCACTCCGTCGACGAACTCAACGCTCTATGTGACGAAGCCCAACGCAGCCTCGATCTGCAAACTGGGCCGCTGATGCGCGCACTGCTGGTCGCTATGGCCGACGGTACTCAACGCCTGTTGCTGGTGATTCATCACCTGGTGGTGGACGGTGTTTCCTGGCGTGTGTTGCTGGACGATCTCCAGAAGTTCTACAGCGGTGGCAAGGTGTCGTTGGTGAAAACCAGCAGCTACCAGCGCTGGGTCGCTCGTCTGCAAGATCACCTCCCAGCGTTTGAAACCAGCAAAGAGTATTGGCTGGCCCAATTGAACAACGCCCCGACTGATCTGCCCTGCGACCGCCCGAACGGCGCGCTGGAAAACCGTTTCGAACACAAAATCGAGCTCAAGCTCAACGCCGAACACACCCGTAAACTGCTGCAACACGCCCCGGCGGCCTATCGCACCCAGGTCAACGACCTGCTGCTGACCGCACTGGCGCGCGCGGTTTGCCGCTGGAGCGGGCAGGGCAGCGCGCTGATTCAGCTGGAAGGGCATGGCCGCGAAGACCTGTTCGACGACATCGACCTGACCCGCACCGTGGGTTGGTTCACCAGCCTGTTCCCGGTCAATCTGGTGCCGTCGAGCGATCTCGGCACATCGATCAAAGCCATCAAGGAACACCTGCGCAGCGTGCCGGACAAGGGCCTCGGCTACGGCGCATTGCGTTACCTCGGCGGCCCGACGATGAGCGCCGAACTCGCCGCGTTGCCGCAACCGCGCATCACCTTCAACTACCTGGGGCAGTTCGACCGCCAGTTCGACGATGGCGCGCTGTTCGTGCCGTCCACCGAAGGTAACGGCGTGGCGCAGGATCCGTCGGCACCGCTGGGCAACTGGCTGACAGTCGAAGGGCAGGTCTACGGCGGCGAGTTGTCGCTGAGTTGGGGTTTCAGCCGCGAGATGTTTGACACCGCGACCATCCAGGGTCTGGCGGACGACTACGCGCAGGAGCTCAAGGCGCTGATCGATCACTGCTGCGCCGTTGAAGTGCCGCAAGCCACGCCGTCGGACTTCCCGCTGGCGCGCATCAGCCAGACGCAACTCGACGCGTTGCCGGTCGCAACCCTTGAAGACCTGTATCCGCTGTCACCGATGCAACAGGGCATGCTGTTCCACACGCTCTACGAACCGCACGTCGGCGCCTACATCAGTCAGTTGCGCCTGGACATTCAAGGCCTCGATCCGCAGCGTTTTGCCCACGCCTGGCAGACCGCACTGCAACGCCACGACATCCTGCGCAGCAGCTTCCACTGGCAAGGCCTCGACATCGCGCATCAGGCGATTGTACGTCAGGTTGCGTTGCCGCTCGAGGTACTGGAAGCGACCGACACCGATACGCTGGCCGATGCCGAGCGCGCCCAGGGTTTCGAATTGGGTCGCGCGCCGCTGTTCCGTTTGAAGCTGGTCCGCACCGATACTGACGTCTGGCACCTGATCTACACCAGCCACCACATTTTGATGGACGGCTGGAGCAACGCGCAGTTGCTGGCCGAAGTGATCCAGCATTACGTCAGCGGGCAATCGCTGCCGGTACCGAGCGGGCAATACCGCGATTATCTGGGCTGGTTGCAGCAGCAATCCGCCGTCGCTGGCGAGCAATTCTGGAAAGCCGCGCTGGCGCCGCTGCAAGCCCCCACCTTGCTCGCCGAAGCCTTGCGTCCGCCCGTGGGCACCGAGGGCAGCGAAGCCTATCGAGTGGCCCTCGACAGCCGCGCCACCCAGCGTCTGGCCGATTTCGCCCGGCAACAGAAAGTCACCCTCAACACCGTGCTGCAAGCGGCGTGGAGCCTGTTGCTGCATCGCTACACCGGTCAGGATTGCGTGGTCTTCGGCGCCACCGTTGCGGGTCGTTCGGCGCCATTGCCGGGGATCGAGGAACAGCTCGGGTTGTTCATCAACACGTTGCCACTGGTCTGCGCGATGAAGCCTGAGCAAACCGTCAGCCAATGGCTGGGCGAGCTGCAAGGGCTGAACCTGGCCATGCGCGAGTTCGAGCATGTGCCGCTTTACCACATTCAGGGCTGGGCAGGGCAGCAGGGTTCGGCGCTGTTCGACAGCCTGCTGGTGTTCGAAAACTTCCCGGTCGCCGAAGCGCTGAAGCAGGGCGCGCCGGCCGGGTTGTCGTTCGGCAACCTGCACAACCACGAGCGCACGCACTATCCACTGACCCTCGGCATCGAACTGGGCGAAGGTCTGAACCTGGACTTCAGCTACGACGCGGCACGGTTCAGTGCGGCGCAGGTCGTTGAGTTGTCGGCCAATCTGCAGCATCTGCTGATGCAATTGATGGCGTTGCCGGACGCGGCATTGGGTGCGCTGGAATTGCTCGATGTCGAGGGTAAAAATGCGCTGCTTGCGCTCAGCCAGCCGGCCCCGGTTCAGTTATCCACAACCTTGTTAGTCCACGAACAAATCGCCGCTCAGGCTGCCGCTACGCCGAATGCCCTGGCATTGCAGGTTGACGGCCAATCCCTGAGCTACGTCCAGCTGAACACTCAGGCCAATCGCCTGGCCCATCGCCTGATTGAAAACGGTGCCGGTCCCGGCAAGCGTGTCGGGCTGGCGCTGCACCGTGGGCCGCAACTGATCGTCAGCCTGCTGGCGGTGCTGAAAAGCGGCGCGGCGTATGTGCCGCTGGACCCGAGCTACCCGGCCGAACGCCTGGCCTACATGATCGACGACAGCCGCCTCGACGTGCTGCTGTGCGAATCCGGACTGCTGGAAAATGTGCAAGGCGTGCGCCGTCTCAGCCTCGACGACAACGCCGGTTTTCCTGAACACGATCCGCAAAACCACGCGGGTGCCGAAGATCTGGCCTACGTCATCTACACCTCCGGCTCCACCGGCCAGCCCAAAGGCGTGGCCATCGCCCACGCCGCGTTGCGCGAATTCTGCCAATCCGCCGCTGACTATTCGGTGCTGTCGGCGGCGGACCGCGTGTTGCAGTTCGCGACCTTCAGTTTCGACGGCTTCGTCGAGCAGTGTTTCCCGGCGTTGTGCGTCGGCGCGGCGTTGATCATGCGTGGTGATGCGTTGTGGGATGCCGGGCGACTGGCGTCTGAAATCGTCGAGCAAGGCGTGACCGTGGCGGACCTGCCGGCGGCTTACTGGTACCTGCTGGCCCGCGACTGCGCGAGCGGTGTGGTGCGCGATCTCGGTGATTTGCGTCAGGTTCACGTTGGCGGCGAAGCGATGTCGGTCGAAGGTTTGCGCTTGTGGCATCAGGCTGGATTGAGCCACGTGCGACTGCTCAACACCTACGGCCCGACCGAAGCGACGGTGGTGTCCAGCGTGCATGAATGCCGTCTCGACGATGCCAGCGATGCGTTTGGCATCCCGATTGGTCGCGCCATCGCCGGCCGTGCGTTGTATGTGCTGGACGCCTCCGGTCAATTGCTGCCCAACGGCGGCGTTGGCGAGCTGTGCATCGGTGCACCGGCCTGCCTCGCGCAAAGCTACTTCGATCGTCCGGCGCTGACCGCCGAACGCTTCCTGCCGGACCCGTTCGCCCGTGAGCCGGGTGCGCGGCTGTACCGCAGCGGCGACCTGGCGCGCTACAACACAGACGGCCGTCTGGAATACGTCGGCCGTATCGACCACCAAGTGAAAATCCGCGGTTTCCGCATTGAAATGGGTGAGATCGAAGCCTGCCTGCAAGCCCGCGAGGACGTGCGTGAAGCGGCGGTCATCGCTCAGGACGGGACGCAACTGGTGGCGTATGTCGTGGCCAGCGACGCGCTGGTTTCTGAAACTGATTATCTGGAAAGCCTCAAGGCTGTTCTGCGTCAGTCGTTGCCGGAATACATGGTGCCAAGTCACCTGATCCTGTTGGCGAGATTGCCGCTCAACAACAACGGCAAACTGGATCGCCGGGCCTTGCCGCGTATTGAGGCCAGCGACGTACAACGTGATTTTGTAGCCCCGGCCCAAGGGCTGGAAACGCAACTGGCGCTGATCTGGCAGGACGTGTTGCAGGTCGAGCGAGTAGGGCGTAACGACAACTTCTTTGAACTGGGCGGTCACTCGTTACTGGTGCTTCAGGTGATCTCGCGGGTGCGTCAGCAATTGCACCTCGAACTGTCGGTGAGCAGCCTGTTCTCGGCGGCGAATCTGGCGGAATTTGCCGAGCGTGCGGCGCTGGCGAACGTCAGCGGCCAACCGATTCTGCAACCTGCGCCTGTCGATCAACCGCCGATGCTGTCGTACGCCCAGCAACGCCAGTGGATTCTTTGGCAGCTGGACCCGCACAGCCCGGCCTACAACATTCCTGCTGCGTTGCGCCTCAAGGGCTCGCTCAACCTCAATGGCCTGTGCGAGGCCTTCGCGCAATTGCAGGCCCGACACCAAACCCTGCGCACGACGTTCGAACAGGATGGCCAGCAGGCGCGTCCGGTGTTGCATGACACGCTGGCGCTGCAACTGGAACAGCGCACGCTCGATCAATCATCCGTCGACAGCGCGGTGGCGGATGAAATCGCCCGGCCGTTCGACCTGCGCAGCGGCCCGCTGTGGCGCGTCTTGCTGCTGCAAATAAACACCGACGAACACGTGCTGGTACTGACCGTGCACCACATCGCCGCCGATGGCTGGTCGATGCAGGTCATGGTTGATGAGTTCAGCGCGTTGTATCAGGCGGCCGTCGACGGTCGCGCTGCCGGTCTGGCCAGCCTGCCGGTGAACTACAGCGACTACGCCCGTTGGCAGCGCGACTGGCTGGAAGCCGGCGAGGGCGCACGGCAACTGGCATGGTGGCGTGAGCAACTGGCTGGCAGCCAGACACCATTGGAGTTGCCGAGTGAACTGACCCGTCCGGCCCGTCGCTCTGAGCGCGGCGCGAGCCTGATGCTGAACGTTGATCGCGAGTTGCTGGCCGGTTTGCGCCAACGCGCCCAAGAGCAGCAAGTGACCTTGTTTATGCTGTTGCTGGCGAGTTTCCAGACCTTGCTGCATCGCCAGAGCGGGCAGTCGAGCATCAGCGTCGGCGTGCCGAGCGCCGGGCGTTCGCGCCTCGAAACCGAAGGCCTGATCGGCTTCTTCATCAATACTCAGGTGCTGCGCACACAGGTCGACGGGCAGCAGCCGTTCAGTGCGTTGCTGCAGCAGGTCAAGCAAATCGCACTGGACGCCCAAGCCCATCAGGACGTGCCGTTCGAGCAATTGGTCGACGCCTTGCAGCCGGATCGCAGCCTCAATCACAGCCCGTTGTTCCAGGTGCTCTACAACCATCAGCAGCAAATGGGCGCGAGCGTCGAGCGCAGCGTGGCCGACTTGCAGGTTGAACGTCTGCACTGGCAGCAGCAGACCACCCAGTTTGATCTGGTACTCGACACCCAGGAACAGGGCGAAGCGCTCGATGCCAGCCTGACTTACGCCACGGACCTGTACGACGAGGCGTCGATGCAGCGCTTCGCCGAACAGTGGCTGAACCTGCTGCGTGCGGTGGTCAACGATCCACAGCAACGCGTCGCCGAACTGCCACTTCTGCATGTGCCGCAATCCGACGCGTTGATCCAGCACTGGAACCCGGCATTCGCGGCGCAACCCTCGTCGCCAACCTTGCACCAGTTGTTCGAAGCTCAAGCCGCGCAACAGCCGAACGCCATCGCACTGGTCTGCGAAGGTGAGCAACTGACTTACGCCGCGCTCAACGCCCAGGCCAATCGACTGGCGCGCACACTGCAAGAGCAGGGCGTCGGGCCGGAAGTGCGGGTCGGCATCGCCACTGAGCGGGCGATGCCGCTGGTGGTCGGCTTGCTGGCGATTCTCAAGGCCGGCGGCGCCTACGTGCCGCTTGATCCGCACTATCCGGCCGAGCGCCTGAGCAACATGATCGAAGACAGCGGCATCACGCTGCTGTTGACCCAACAACACCTGATCGATGGCTTGCCCTCCCGCGAGGGCGTGCAGGTGCTGAACCTGGAGTCGTTGCAACTGGACGCCTTCCGCGACGACGACCTGCCGGCACTGGCGACCCCGGACAACCTCGCGTACGTGATCTACACCTCCGGTTCTACCGGGCGACCGAAAGGCGCATTGCTCAGCCATGCCAACGTCGGGCGCCTGCTGAGCGCCACCGCCGCCGAGTTCAACTTCGGCCCGCACGATGTCTGGACGCTGTTCCATTCCTACGCCTTCGACTTCTCGGTGTGGGAGCTGTTTGGCTCGCTGTGCACCGGCGGGCGTCTGGTGATCGTGCCGCATGACATCAGCCGCGAACCGCAAGCGTTCCACCGCTTGCTCTGCGATGAAGGCGTGACGGTGCTGAACCAGACCCCGAGCGCGTTCCGTCAACTGTTGCCGATTGCCTGCGCCAGCCCGCGCAGCATGGCCCTGCGTCAGGTGATTTTCGGCGGCGAAGCCCTCGACGTCGCGAGCCTGCGTCCCTGGTTCGAACGTTTTGGCGACCAACAACCCACCCTGGTCAACATGTACGGCATCACCGAAACCACGGTGCACGTGACCTACCGCGCGATTCGTCTGGCCGACCTGGATGGCAAGGCGCAAAGCCCGATTGGCTTGCCGATCCGCGACCTGCGCTGGTACTTGCTCGACAGCCAGTTGCAGCCGGTGCCGGTGGGTGTCGCGGGTGAGTTGTATATCGCTGGCGCCGGACTGGCGCGCGGTTATCACGGGCGTTTCGGCCTGACCGCCGAGCGTTTTGTGCCGAGCCCGTTCGACGCTTCGCAACGCCTTTATCGCAGCGGCGACCTGGCGCGCCAGCGCGCCGACGGCAGCATCGATTACCTCGGCCGCATCGACCAGCAAGTGAAGATTCGCGGTTTCCGCATCGAACTCGGCGAAATCGAAACCGCGTTGCTGGCCCAACCGGGCGTGCGCCAAGCGGTGTTAAACGTGCACAACGGCGACGGCGGACCGCAGCTGTGCGCCTACGTCGTGGCCGAGCATACCCCTTACGACTCGATCGCCTGGCGCGATCAACTGCGTGCCGCGCTCAAGGTCGATCTGCCGGACTACATGGTGCCTAGCCATTGGTTGCTGCTCGACGCCTTGCCACTGACCGGCAACGGCAAGCTCGACCGCAAGGCCTTGCCAGTACCGGATGCCGAGGACTGGCAACGCCCGTTCGAAGCTCCCGAAGGCGAACTCGAACAGCAACTGTCGGCGATCTGGGCCGAGGTGCTGGGCGTGGCTCAGATCGGTCGTCGCGACAACTTCTTTGAACTGGGTGGGCACTCGCTGCTCGCCGCCCAGGCCAGTGCCCGCGTGGAACTGGAACTGGGCATCGAGCTGCCGCTGCGCGCGCTGTTCGAATCCACCGACCTGCAGGCTTATGCCGCCATGGCCGGGCAACACGCCCCGGCTGACAACGATGCACGTCTTGATGCGCTTGAGTCGCTTCTCGACGAGATGGAGATCAACTGATGGAACACACCACTGCCCAGCGTATCGCCAGCCGTTTCGCCGGCCTGCCCGCCGACAAGCGCCGCGAGTTTCTGAGCCGCATGCAGGAGCAGGGCGTGAGCTTCGGCCAACTGCCGATCCCGCCGGCTGCCGAGCCGCAAACCCGCTTCGAACTGTCGTACGCGCAGCAACGCCAATGGTTCCTCTGGCAACTCGACCCGCAGAGTTCTGCGTACAACATTCCGGCGGCGTTGCGTTTGCACGGGCCGCTGAATGTCGCGGCGTTGCAGCAGAGTTTTGACGTGTTGCTGGAGCGGCATCAAAGCCTGCGCAGCCGTTTTGTCGAGGATGACGGTCAAGTCGTTCAGACACTGGCCGGGTTCACATCGCTGGCGATCGAACACATCGATCTGCGCGGCGAACCTCAGGAAAATCGCCTCGATCTCGCATTGAAAAACGTCGAGTTGGAAATCGCCCGCCCATTCGATCTGCAGCACGGGCCGCTGTTGCGGGTCAGCCTGTTGCAACTGGATGCCGAAGACCACGTGCTGTTGCTGACTCTGCACCACATCGTCACCGATGGCTGGTCGATGGGCGTGTTGGTGGAGGAATTCTCCCGTCTCTACGCCGCGCATTGCCAAGGGCAAGATGCAGCACTGGAACCGCTGCCGATCCAGTATTGCGATTACGCCCTGTGGCAACGCCGCTGGATGGAAGCGGGGGAACTGGAGCGCCAGCTCAACTGGTGGCGCGACACGCTGGGCAGCGAACAACCGCTGCTGGAATTGCCGACCGATCGCCCACGCCCGGCGCAACCGAGCCAGCGCGGTGCGCGCCTGGATTTCGCCCTCGATGCAACCTTGGCCAGCGGCCTGATGACCTTTGCCAAACAGCGCGGGGTTACGCCGTTCATGCTGTTGCTGGCGAGCTTCCAGGCCTTGCTCTATCGCTACAGCGGTCAGTCCGACCTGCGCGTTGGCGTGCCGATTGCCAACCGTAATCGTGCGGAAACCCGTGGCCTGATCGGCTTCTTCGTCAACACCCAGGTAATGCGCGCCGAACTGGACGGACGCCTGCCGTTCAGCCAATTGCTCGACCAGACCCGCGCCGCTTCGCTGGATGCCCAGGATTATCAGGACTTGCCGTTCGAGCGTCTGGTGCAGGCGCTGCAAGGTGAACGCAGCCTCAGCCACAGCCCGCTGTTCCAGGTGATGTTCAACCACCAGCAAGCCAAACCGGCAGCGGTCAGCGGCTTGCTCGCCGGCCTGCGGGTCGAAGCACTGAACGCCACGGCGCACACCACGCAGTTCGACCTGCAATTGGACACGCAGGAGGAGGGCGACCAACTGTTCGCCAGCCTGACCTATGCCACCGATCTGTTCGACGCCGAGCGCATCGAGCATTTGGCCCGCCATTGGCGCAACCTGTTGGCCGGTGTGCTGGCGAACCCGCAATGCCCACTCGCCGAGTTGCCTCTGCTGGCTGCCGACGAGCGCCTGCGTATTCTGGATGACCTCAACGACACCGCTCAGGCTTATCCGGGCGAAGTCTGCGTACAGCGCCATTTCGAAGAGTGTGTGGCTGAAAACGGCGCGGCGACGGCGCTGGTGTTCCAGGGCCAGACCCTGAGTTACGCCGAGCTGAACCTGCGCGCCAACCGCCTGGCCCATCACCTGCGCGCTCAGGGTGTCGGCCCGGAAGTGATCGTCGGGATTGCCTGCGAGCGTTCGTTTGAAATGGTCGTCGGTCTGTTGGCGATTCTCAAGGCCGGTGGTGCCTATGTGCCGCTGGACCCGGAATACCCGCTGGATCGCCTGAGCTACATGATCGAAGACAGCGGCATTTCGTTGCTGTTGACTCAGGAACATCTGCTGGCGCAATTGCCGACACCCGATAATGTGCGGACTTTGTGCCTGCGCGCCGAGGCCGACTGGTTGAGCGATCTGCCGGGCTCGGAATTACCCAACCTGGCTCTGGCCGAAAACCTCGCCTACGTGATCTACACCTCCGGTTCTACCGGCAAACCCAAAGGCGCGGGCAACCGTCATGTGGCGCTGCATAACCGTCTGGAGTGGATGCAAGAGGCCTACAACCTGTTGCCGACCGACCGTGTGTTGCAAAAAACACCGTTCAGCTTCGACGTGTCAGTGTGGGAGTTTTTCTGGCCGCTGATGAAAGGCGCCACGCTGGTGATCGCCGCGCCGGGCGAACATCGCGATCCGCAACGCCTCGCCGCGTTGATCGTCGAGCAGGCGATCACCACGCTGCACTTTGTGCCGTCGATGCTTTCCGCGTTCCTCGGCGCCGACGAATCACTCGCCTGCACCTCGCTGACACGGATCATTTGCAGCGGTGAAGCGCTGCCGATGGAACTGCAACGCCAGACCCTGCGTAGCCTGCCGCAAGCCAATCTCTACAACCTCTATGGCCCGACCGAAGCGGCCATCGACGTGACCCACTGGACCTGCGTGGAAGAGGGGCGCGACAGTGTGCCGATCGGCCGTCCTATCGCCAACTTGCGCACCTGCATCCTAGACAGTGAACTGCAACCGTTGCCGTTGGGCGCGGTGGGCGAGTTGTACCTCGGCGGCGTCGGCCTGGCGCGCGGTTATCACCGTCGCGGCGCGCTGACCGCCGAGCGATTTGTGGTCGATCCGTTCGGCAGCGGCGAGCGCCTGTACCGCACCGGTGACCTGGCGCGTTATCGCGCCGACGGCGCCATCGATTACTGCGGGCGCATCGACCACCAAGTGAAGATTCGCGGTTTGCGCATCGAACTGGGCGAAATCGAAGCGCGCCTGCAAGAGCATGCCGACGTGCAGGAAGCCGTGGTGCTGGCCCTCGACGGCCCGAGTGGCAAGCAATTGGTCGCGTACCTCGTGCCGCAGGATCGCGCACTGCTGGAGGCCAGTTCCGAGCAACAAGGCGCGTGGCGCGAAACCCTGAAAAGCCATTTGCTCGCCAGCCTGCCGGATTACATGGTGCCGGCGCAGACGGTGCTGATCGAACAAATGCCCCTGAGCCCCAACGGCAAGCTCGACCGCAAACGGCTGCCAGCACCCACCGCGCACGTCAGCCAACGCGCCTTCGAAGCGCCGCGCAGCGAACACGAACAGGTGCTGGCGCAGATCTGGCAGGACGTGTTGGGCGTGGAGCAGGTCGGGCGTCAGGACAACTTCTTCGAATTGGGTGGCGACTCGATCATTTCGATTCAAGTGGTCAGCCGTGCGCGTCGTGCCGGCCTGAGCCTGCAACCGCGTGACCTGTTCCAGCAGCAGACCTTGCAAGCGCTGGCCGCTGTGGTTAAAGAACAGGCCGCACCGCTGGCGCAACAAGGGCCGGTGGACGGGGGGCAAACACTCACGCCGATCCAGCGCTGGTTCTTCGACGAACCCATCCCGCAACGCGCGCACTGGAACCAGGCCGTGCTGTTGGTACCGCGTGAAACCCTCGAATTGCCGCGCCTGCAAGCGGCGCTGCAACGTCTGCTCAAACAGCACGACGCACTGCGTTTGCGCTTCAGTCAGGTCGACGGCCAATGGTCGGCGCGTTATGTCGGGGCCGACAGTGCCGATGTGATCGACATGCTCTGGACCGCTCGCGTGGCCAGCGATGCGTCGCTCGAATCGGTGTGCGAAGAAGCGCAACGCAGCCTCAGTTTGCAAGACGGTCCATTGCTGCGCGTGGCGTTGATCGCCCAGGCCGACGGTTCGCAGCGGTTGCTGCTGGTGATCCACCACTTGGCGGTGGACGGTGTGTCCTGGCGGGTGTTGCTGGAAGATTTGCAGGCAGCCTACCTTGGGCAAGACCTGCCGCCGAAGACCAGCGCTTTCCAGGCCTGGGCCGAGAAACTCGACGCCTATGCACGCTCCGAAGCCGCCACTGGCGAACTGGCCTGGTGGCAGGCGCAGCTCAGCGTCGCCAATGATTGGTTGCCGGCGGCCAATGCCCACGCCAGTCAGGCCGGGCATCTGCGCCAGGGCGTCAGCATCGGTCTGGACCGCGAACAAACTCGCCAACTGCTGCAACAGGCGCCGGCGATCTACCGCACGCAAGTCAACGACCTGTTGCTGACTGCACTGGCCCGCACCCTCAGCCGCTGGACCGGTAACGAATCGGCGCTGATTCAGCTCGAAGGCCATGGCCGCGAAGAGCTGTTCGACGACATCGACCTGACCCGCACCGTCGGCTGGTTCTCCAGCCTGTTCCCGGTGCGCCTGACGCCGACTGCCGACCTGGCGGGTTCGATCAAGGCCATCAAGCAACAGCTACGCGAGATCCCCGGCAAAGGCATGGGCTACGGCCTGTTGCGTTACATGGGCGATGCGTCGACCCAAGCGGCATTGGCCGCGTTGCCGCAAGCGCGGGTGACGTTCAACTACCTTGGCCAGTTTGACCAGAGCTTCGCCGAGGACGCGCTGTTCACCCCGGCTCGCGAATCCAGCGGTGCCGCGCAATCGGCCGACGCACCGTTGCCGAACTGGCTGTCGGTGGACGGTCAGGTCTATGGCGGCGAACTGAAACTCGACTGGACCTTCAGCCGCGAATGCTTCGATCAGCGTGAAATCGAAGCCCTGGCGGCAGATTTCCGTGATCAATTGCTGGCACTGATCGCCCATTGCCTGAGCGATGGCGCGGGCGGCGTGACCCCGGCGGACTTCCCGCTGGCGCGTCTCACTCAGGCACAACTCGATGGCTTGCCGGTACCGCCGGCGCAGATCGAGGACGTGTATCCGCTGTCGCCGATGCAGGCCGGTTTGTTGTTCCACAGTTTGTATGAGGCGGAGTCTGGCGCGTACGTGAACCAGCTCAGCGTCGAAGCCCGAGGTCTGGATGCCGAACGACTGGGCTGCGCGTGGCAAGCGGTGCTCGACACCCATCCGATCCTGCGCAGCAGTTTCCACTTCCCGGAGGGTTTCGAAGCGCCGGTGCAGTTGGTCCATCGTCATCTGCAATTGCCGCTGAACCGCCTCGACTGGCGCGGCCGCAGCGATCAGGCCGAAGCGCTGGCTTTACTGATCGACAGTGAACGCCTGCAACTCGACCCAACCCGGGCACCGCTGATGCGCTTGACCCTGGTGCGACTCGACGATGATCGCCAGCAACTGATCTACACCCACCATCACCTGTTGCTGGATGGCTGGAGCAATTCGCTGCTGCTGAGCGAAGTCTTGCAGCGCTATGCCGGGCAGGAAGTGCAGGCGCCAACCGGTCGTTTTGCCGATTACATCGGCTGGCTGCAACGTCAGGACGCACAGGCAGATGAACTGTTCTGGCGCGAGCAACTGGCCCACCTCGACAACCCGACACTGTTGGCGCAGAGCCTGGCCCATGGCGGCGGTAAACACCTGTCGACGGCAGGGTTCGGCGACCATCGCCAGACGTTCGATGTTGCCACCAGCCAACGCTTCAGCGAGTTCGCCCGTCAGCAGAAAGTCACGCTCAACACCTTGGTGCAAGGCGCGTGGGCGCTGCTGTTGCAACGCTACAGCGGCCAGCGCAGCGTGGCGTTCGGCGCCACCGTGGCGGGGCGGCCGGTGGATTTGCCGGGGGCCGAAAGCCAGCTCGGGTTGTTCATCAACACCTTGCCGGTGATCAGCACGCCGGATGCGCTTGAAAGCGTCGGCCAGTGGCTGAGCCGCTTGCAGGCGCAGAACCTGGAATTGCGTGAGCATGAGTTCACCGCATTGGGCGACATTCAGCGCTGGGCTGGACGTGCCGGCGAGCCATTGTTCGACAGCCTGCTGGTGTTCGAAAACTTCCCGGTGGCCGAAGCGCTGCAACAGGGCGCGCCGGCCGGGTTGAGCTTCTCGATCCCGCAGAACCATGAACGCACCAACTTCCCGCTGACGCTGGCGGCCACCGCCGAAAGCCAGCTCAGCCTGAACTGGAGCTATCAGTGCGCTCATTTCAGCGCCGCGGCGATTGCCCGCATGAGCGAGCATCTGGCTGCGCTGCTGGCGGCGATGGTCGCCGCGCCTCAGTCAGCATTGAGTGAACTGGACCTGCTGACCGCGCCGGAACGTGCTCAACAATTGGTCGAGTGGAATCCTGCGTTCACCGCCACGGCAAATCCGCTGTGTGTGCATCAATTGATCGAGGCCCAGGCGGTTATTCGCCCGGACGCCACCGCACTGATCTTCAATGACCTGGAGCTGAGCTTCGACCAACTCAACCGTCGCGCCAACCAATTGGCCCATCGCTTGCGCGCACTGGGCATCGGCCCGGAAGTGCGGGTCGGCCTGGCGATGCAGCGTTCGCCGGAAATGATCATCGGCCTGTTGGCGATCCTCAAGGCCGGCGGCGCCTACGTGCCATTGGACCCTGCGTACCCGGCCGAACGCCTGCGCTACCTGATGGAAGACAGCGGCATTGCGCTGCTGATCAGCCAGTCGTGGCTGCGGGAAAAACTGCCGTTGCCGCAAGGTCTGGCGGTGCTGGAGGTCGACCGCGAACCGCTGGAATCGACGGCTGAGACCAACCTGGTCAACCTGACCTGTGGCGAAAACCTCGCCTATCTGATTTACACCTCGGGCTCCACCGGGCGGCCGAAAGGCGTTAGCGTGGCCCACGGTCCGCTGGCCATGCATTGTCTGTCCATCGGCGAGTTGTACGGCATGACCCCGGACGACCGCGAGCTGCAATTTGCTTCGATCAGCTTCGACGGCGCCCACGAACGCTGGCTGACGCCGCTGGTGTTCGGTTCGGCGGTGATGCCCCGTGACGATGAGTTGTGGAGTGTCGAGCGCACCTGCGCCGAGATCGAAAAACACGGCATCACCATCGCCTGTTTCACCCCGACCTATCTGGGTCAGATCGCCGAATTCATGGGCGAAGCGGGGCGTGATCTGCCGATCCGTTCGTACACCCCGTGCGGTGAAGGCATGGCCAAACATGCCTTCGACGAAGTGCAGCAGGTACTGCAACCGAAACGCCTGATCAACGGCTACGGCCCGACCGAAACGGTGATCACGCCGCTGATCTGGCTGGCGTACCCGGATACCGAATTCGACTCGGCGTTCATGCCGATTGGCCGGCCGGTGGGTAATCGCAGCGCCTATATTCTGGACGGCGGTCTGCAGCCGTTGCCGGTCGGCGTCGCGGGCGAGTTGTACCTGGGCGGCGAGGGCGTCGCCCGGGGTTACCATCAGCGTCCCGATTTGACGGCTGAACGCTTCGTGCCGGACCCGTTCGTACCGGGCGCACGTTTGTACCGCAGCGGCGACCTTGCGCGGTTCCGTGCCGATGGCGTCGTTGAATACCTTGGCCGGATCGACCAGCAGGTGAAGATTCGCGGGTTCCGTATCGAACTCGGCGAAATCGAAGCCTGCCTGCTTGAACATGAAGGTGTGCGTGAAGCCTTCGTGATCGACCGCGAAGGTCCGGTCAGCCGCCAATTGGTCGGTTACGTGGTGCCGCGCGATCCGCTCGCCGATGAGCAGGAGCTGCGTGAAGCGCTGACGGCGCACCTGCGCAGCCGCTTGCCGGCGCACATGCTGCCAGCGCATTTGATGTGCCTGGCGGCGTTGCCGCTGACACCGAACGGTAAGCTTGACCGACAGGGGCTGCCGGCGCCTGAGGCCACTCGACAGAATCAGGATCAGGTGGCTGCCGCGTCGCCGGCCGAAGCACTGCTGGTGGACATCTGGCAGGAACTGCTGGGGCTGGAATCGGTGGGCGTCACCGAAAACTTCTTCGAACTGGGCGGGGATTCGATCATCTCGTTGCAAGCGGTGAGCCGTGCCGGGCAGCGCGGGTTGGTGTTCAGTCCGAAGCAACTGTTCGAGCAGCAGACCATTCGTGCGTTGGCCGCCGTGGCCGGCAGCCGTGAAGCAACATTGATCGAAGCGCCGAAAGTCGAAGCTTTTTCGCTGGTGCCGCACATCGACGTTGCCGCCCGTGAAGGACTGCAAGACTTGTATCCGCTGTCGCCGATGCAGCAAGGCATGTTGTTCCATTGCCTCGATTCACCGGAGCTCAACCCGTACGTCAACCAGTTGAGCGTGGCGGTGGACGGTTTGCAGGTGCCGCGTTTCCGCGCGGCGTGGCAGACCCTGGTCGAGCGTCACGAAGTGCTGCGTGCGGCGTTCCGCTGGCGCGATGGCCTGGCCGATCCGCTGCAAGCGGTGTTCGCCGACGTCGAGTTGCCCATCGAAGAACTCGACTGGCGTGAGCGCCGCGACACTGAGCAGGCGTTGCAGGAACTGGCCGCCGCGGAACAGGCCAAGGGTTTCGACCTGAGCTGCCCGCCGCTGATGCGTTTCATCCTGGTGCGCCTCGGTGATGACCGTTACCAGATGATCTGGATTTACCACCACTTGCTGCTCGACGGCTGGAGCGCCTCGCGACTGCTGGGTGACATGCTGCGCCTGTATCACAACGACACGTTGCCGACCCTGACCGGTCGCTACGCCGATTACATCGCCTGGCTGCAACGTCAGGACGGGGCGCAGGCCGAGGGCTTCTGGCGCGAACGCCTGGCATTGCTCGAAGAACCGACCATTCTGGCCAAGGCGTCGGGTGCCGCAGGCTCCGGCCACGGCGTGATGTACAGCAACCTCGACAGCGAGGCGACGCGCAAACTGCACACCTTCGCCAAGCGTCAACGCGTGACGCTGAACACGCTGGTGCAAGGCGCGTGGTTGTTGCTGTTGCAGCGCCACAGCGGCCAGCGCAGCGTCGCGTTCGGCGCCACGGTGGCCGGGCGTCCAACCGGTTTGGCCGGGGCGCAAGACATGCTCGGCCTGTTCATCAACACCTTGCCGGTGATCCAGACGCTTGATCCGCAACAGCCGTTGGGCGAGTGGTTGCGTGACTTGCAGGACTACAACCTGATGGTCCGCGACTACGAACACACACCGTTGTCGGACATTCAGCGCTGGGCCGGGCAGGGTGGTCAGGGCTTGTTCGACAGCATCATCGTGTTCGAAAACCATCCGGTGGACCGTGCGTTGCGCGGGGGTGAGGAAGGTGAGCTGCGTTTTGCCGAGGTCGGCAGCGGTGGCGTGACCAACTTCCCGATGGACTTGATGGTCAGTGCCAACGAAGAAGGCCTGGAAGTCGAGTATTTGTTCCTGCAAGACCGCTTCAGTGAGATGGAAGTGCAGCGGATTCGTGCGCAGCTCGAAGGGTTGCTGCGTGCATTGCCGGAGGATGCGACGTGTCTGCTCGGCGATATTGGCCTGCCTGAGTCGCGTATCAGCCTGCCGCAAGCGTCGGCCGACAGCGCCGATGTGCTGCACGCGTTCAATCAGCATGTACAGACGCAGCCGCAGAAAATCGCCTTGATCTGTGAGGATCGGCACCTTAGCTATGCCGAGCTTGAGGCGCAGGCCAATGGGCTGGCGCAGCAATTGATCGATCGGGGCATCGGCGCGGAAAGTCTGGTGGCGGTAGCGTTGCCGCGGTCCGAACGCACCATCGTGGCGTTCCTCGCGGTGCTGAAAGCGGGGGCGGCTTACCTGCCTTTGGACCTGGCGTACCCGGCCGAACGACTGGCTTATATGTTGAGCGATTCGGCCGCCAGTCTGTTGCTCTGCGACAGTGATCTGGGCGAAAGGCTGCCGTTGGCGGATAGCCCGCCACGCCTGCTGCTTGATCAGCTGCGCGTTGCCGACAACGTGGTGTGCCCGGTTTCCAATCCGTTGCCGGGGCATCTGGCGTACCTGATCTACACCTCCGGCTCCACCGGCCAACCGAAAGGCGTGGCCGTGGAACGCGGGCCGATTGCCCGGCATTGCCGCGGCATCATCGAGCTCTACGAACTGGCGCCGCGCAGCCGTGAATTGCACTTCATGTCGTTCGCTTTCGACGGCGCTCAGGAGCGTTGGCTGAGTGTGCTGTTGGCCGGCGGCAGTCTGGTGATTCGCGAGGACAGTTTGTGGACCCCGGAGCAGACCCTGGAAGTGCTGCATCGTCATGCCGTCACCGTCGCCTGCTTCCCGCCGGCGTACCTGCAACAAATGGCCGAAGTCGCCGAACGTCTGGGCAATCCGCCAGCGGTCGAGGTGTATTGCTTTGGCGGTGATGCGGTGCCGGACGCCAGTTTCGAACAGGTCAAACGCGCCTTGCGTCCGCAGCGTCTGGTCAATGGCTATGGCCCGACCGAAACCGTGGTCACGCCGCTGTTGTGGCGTGCCGAGGCCAGCGAAACCTGTGACGCGGCGTATGCGCCGATTGGTCGGGGCGTGGCCGGGCGTGGCTTGTACGTGCTGGATGTCGACCTCAATCCGTTGCCGGTCGGCGTCAGCGGTGAGCTGTACCTGGGCGGCGAATGCCTGGCGCGGGGTTACCACCAGCGTCCGGGCATGAGTGCCGAGCGTTTCATCCCCGATCCGTTCGAGGCCGGTGGCCGCATGTACCGCACCGGCGACTTGGTGCGCCAGCGTGAGTGCGGGTTGATCGACTACCTGGGACGGCTCGACCAGCAAGTGAAGATCCGTGGTTTCCGGATCGAACCGGGCGAGATCGAAGCGCGTCTGCGTGAGTGCGCGGGCGTGCAGGATGCCGCTGTGGTGGTCCACGACACGCCGACCGGCAAACAATTGGTCGGTTATGTGGTGGCGGCCGGCGCAGTCGGTCTGGATCGTCGCTTGAAGTCCGAACTGCAAGCGCAACTGCCGGATTACATGGTGCCGGCGCGGATCATGGTGCTGGAACGCTTCCCGCTGTCGGCCAACGGCAAGCTTGATCGTCGCGCACTGCCAACGCCGGAATGGGCGCTTGGCGGCTATCGCGCACCGCGTAACGCACTGGAAACGGCGCTGACCGCGATCTGGCAAGAGGTGCTTGGCGTGCCGCAAGTAGGCATTGACGATAACTTCTTCGAACTCGGTGGTGACTCGTTGCAGGTGCTCAAAGTCATTTCGCGGGTGCGCAGCCAGCCGCAATTGGGCTTCGAATTGAAGCTGAGGGATCTGATGCAGAAACCGTGCATCGCCGAACTCAGTGGCTATCAGGTGGCTGAACCAGCGTCCGCACCGGACCCCTTGCTGGCGCTGAATGCGCGAATCCCCAACGTGCCGGCGTTGTTTTGCCTGCACGCCGGTTTCGGCACGGTGTTCGACTACGAACCGCTGGCGCGGCGTCTGGAAGGACGGCGCACGGTGTACGGCGTGCAATGTCGCATGTTGCTTGATCCGCAATGGCAGGACGAATCGCTGCTGGCCATGGCGCAAGCCTATGCGCAGCGGATTCGCGGTCAGCAGGCCAAGGGCCCGTATTACCTGTTGGGCTGGTCGTTGGGCGGCGCGTTGACGCAACTGGTCGCTCACGAACTGGAATCCCAGGGTGAAACGGTGGCGTTTGCCGGGCTGGTCGACAGCTACGTGGCGGGCACCGCGGAAGCGGGGGACTGGCGCGAGGATCTGGGCGACTTCCTGAAGTTTGTGCTCGGGTTGCCGGCCGATGAGGCGCAGGCATTGATCGCGCGCAAAGCCGCTGATTTGAACGAGCGCGAGGGTTCCATCGCAGTGATCGAGGCGGCCTTGCACGGTTCCAATGAGCAAGCGGCATTGGGCGCAGGGGAACTGACGCAGATTTTTGCGACGGGTTCACGCCTCAAGCAACTGGCGTTGGCGCATCGGCAACTGCCGGTGATTCAAGCTTCGGCGCACCGCTGGTGGGTGGCCGAGCGTGATGACGAACGCCGGGTGTTCGAGGCGCAGGTCGGCAGCCATGGCGCAGATCGCCTGTTGGCCGGCGGGCATTACGAACTGCTGCGCGGTGATGAGTTGCTGGATGATCTGGAAGACTTGCTGGGGCGGCGTTTGGCCATTGCCTAAAGGATCGATGAACACCCTGTGGCGAGGGAGCTTGCTCCCGCTGGACTGCGCAGCAGTCCCCCTCTTTTTGGGCTGAGGAGGGGGCCGCTTCGCGACCCAGCGGGAGCAAGCTCCCTCGCCACAGGGGATCGCTGGTTTTCAATTTTGTGTAGTGCCCGATTATTGACCTCTTTGTGTAAAAGGATTCATCCCATGGCCGTATTGCCAGAACTTGAAGCATTTCTCGAACTCGCCGAGTTCGGCCGGATGACCGGCAAAAGCCGCGCGATGCATGAGCAATCGCCGCAACAGGCGCGGATCGATTTTGAAGCGTCGTCGGGGTTTCTCGATGTGCCGCTGGACACCGTGGTCTGTGAGAATTTCATCATTCCTGCCCGCGACGGTCATAGCCTGTCGGCGCGCTTGTATCGCGACGGGCAAACGGTCCAGGGCTTGCAGCCGGTGGTGTTGTATTTCCATGGCGGCGGCTATGTGGTTGGCAGTCTCGATTCCCACGATGCGTTGTGTCGGCGCCTGGCCTCGCAGGGTGGTTTTGCGTTGCTGACCGTGGATTATCGACTGGCACCGGAGTGGCGCTTCCCGACACCCGTGCAGGATGCCTGCGACGCCGGCAACTGGCTGGTACGTGAAGGCGCGTCACGAGGGCTGGACGCCAATCGGGTGGCATTGGTCGGTGACAGCGTGGGCGCGACATTGGCCACGGTGTTGTCGATCATGGCGGTGCGCGAGCCTGAGGAACTGGCGTTGAAACCCAAGGCGCAGGTGTTGCTGTACCCAGTGACGGATGCAACGACGAAACGCGCCTCGCATCGGGATTTCGCCGAGGGCTATTTGCTGGAAACGCCAACGCTGGACTGGTTTTACGCGCATTACGGGCGCACGCCGCAGGACCTCACAGACTGGCGCTGCTCGCCGTTGCTGGCGGCGGATTTATCCGGCGTGGCACCGGCGCTGGTGTACCTGGCCGGGCATGATCCGTTGCATGACGAAGGGCTGGCCTATGCCGAACTGTTGAGTGCGGCGGGTAATGAGGTGACGTTGCTGGAGCAACCGGGCATGACCCATGACTTTATGCGCATGGCGGGGTTGTTGGGGGAGGTTGAAGGGATTCACGCGGAAGTGGCGGGGTGGGTGCGTTCCCGGGTGTGAGATGAACTGAAAAAAACCGCCATTCCTGGATCAGGGGTGGCGGTTTTTTTGTGTCTGGCCTGGGGGGCTTTTGGTGAATCCACTATCGCCTTCGCGAGCAGGCTCGCTCCCACATGGATCTTGAGAACACCGCAGATCTCCAGTGGGAGCGAGCCTGCTCGCGAAGGCGGCCTGACATCCAACACAAATCGCTCAGACAAAAAAATACCCGCATCTCGCGACACGGGCATTTTTCATTTCAGCTCACCCCTCAGAAATCATACTTGGCCGTGAGCTGCAGGTTGCGCGGCTCGCCGTAGAACGTCGTACCGAAGTTGCCCAGGCCAGACATGTACTTCTTGTCGAAGACGTTGTTGGCGTTGGCGGTGAAGCTCAGGTGGTCGTCGTACTGGTAACGGGTCATCAGGTCCACAAGGGTGTAGCCGCCTTGCTTGAGCAGGGTACTGCCGGCAGTCGGGCTGGAGCTCTGGCCGTAGAACGCGCTCTGCCAGCTGATGCCACCACCGACGGTGAACTGGTCCAGCGCGCCCGGCAGGCGGTAGGTGGTGAAGGTGCGCACGACGTGTTCCGGTTTGCTGGAGGCCAGCGGGAAACCGTAGATACGTTGCTCGTCCTTGTCGCGGGTGCGGGCGTAGGTGTAGCCGGCCGACAGGTTCCAGCCCTCGGCCAGTTCGCCGGCCAGTTCCATTTCCACACCTTTGGTGGTGGCGCCGGAGATGGCTTCATAGACGTCTCGACCGGTGCCTACGTCGGTGGTGACGTACTGGGCAACGTTGTCCTGATTGATCTGGAACAAGGCAAAGGTGGCGTTCAGCTTGCCTTCGAAGTAAGCCGCTTTCAGGCCCGTCTCGTAGCTGTCGCCCTCAACCGGGTCAAGGGTCGAACCGCTTGCGTCCAGGTAGATTTGTGGCTGGTAGATCTTGGTGTAGCTGGCATACACCGAGTACGTATCGTTCAGGTCATAGACCACACCGGCGTACGGGGTGACAACGCCATGTTCCTTGTAGCTGGCATGGGTGTCGGTCAGGGCTGCCCCCGGATAGTACGAGTAATCTTCGTTGTACTTGAAGGTGCTCAAACGGCCGCCGAGGATGAACGACAGGTCGTCGGTCGGACGCAGGCGCGTGGCCATGTAGATACCGTTCTGGCTTTGGGTGCGTTCGTACTTGCCGTTCTTCGGGAATTCCTGTTTCGGCAGGTGACCGTTCCAGTCGAAGATGCTGCCCGGCACCAGTTCGAAAGCGCTGGTGTCGTAGGTCGCACCGGTCTGGCGCGAGTGGGCGGCCATGAAACCGGCGACCAGTTCATGCTCGCGACCCCCCAGCGAGAACGGACCGGAAATGTTCACGTCACCTGAGTTCTGCACGCGATGACCTTCCCAGCGCCCCCAGTACAGGAAGTTGCCTTCGCCCGTGACAGGGTCTGCCGAGCCACCGCTGGCCGAGGCCAGTTGGGTGTCGTGATCGGTGGTTTTCTGGTCGAAGCTGGCCTTGAATTTCCAGCCATTGGCCAGCGCTTGTTCAAGCGAGGCGAAGTACGTCGTGCTGTCGAAATCGCGGCGGCTCCAGTCGGCACCCGGGTTGAAGCTGCGCGAGAAGTCGGTACGGCTGCCGTCGGTGAAGTACGGTGCGTTACCGGTCCAGGTGCTGCCGCGCGGAGTGACGCTGGATTTGTCGATACCAAACGTCAGCAAGGTGTCGTCCGTCAGGTCGGCTTCAAGGACGCCGTAGAAGATGTCTTTTTTCTGGCTGTAGTGGTCGATGTACGAGTCCTTGTCCTGGTAGGCGCCGACGAAGCGACCTCGTACGTTGCCGCTATCGGTCAGCGAACCGGAGATATCGCCTTCGGTGCGGTAATTGTCCCAGGAACCGGCGGTGGCGCTGACCGAGGCCTTGAATTCCTTGGTCGGTTTCTTGCGGATCAGGTTGACGGTGGCAGACGGGTCGCCCGCGCCGGTCATCAGGCCGGTAGCGCCTTTGACGACTTCGATGCGGTCGAGGCTGGCCGCGTCGTCGCCGTTGTTCGGGTTTTCACCGTACACGCCGTCGTAGGGAATGTTGACGCCGTCGTACTGGAAGTTGGTGATGGCAAAACCACGGGCGGAAAACTCGGTGCGGTCACTGTCGTACTTCTGCATCGTGACGCCGGGGGTGTTGCGCAAGGCGTCAGACACGCTCTGTACGCCGCGATCGTCCATCTGCTGACGCGTCACCACGGTGACCGATTGCGGGGTTTCACGAATGCTCAGCGGCAGCCCGGTCGCGGAGGCGGTGGCGCCGGTGGTGTACGAACCGGTGTCTTCCGTGGTCAGGCCCAGGGCCTGGCCGGAAATGGTGGTCGCGCCCAGTTGCAGGCCCGAACCGCCACCGGACACCAGGGTCACGGTGTTGCCGTTGATCTGGAACGAAATGCCGGAGCCTTGCAGCAGTGCCTTCAGGGCATCAGACGGTTCCAGCGAACCGGACACCGCACGGGACTTGATGCCGGCCACCTGATCCGGGCTGTAGAGGATCTGCAGGTTGGTCTGCATGCCGAGTTCAGTCAGCGCATTGGAAAGCGGCTGGACGGCAATATTCACTTTTACAGGTGCAGCATTGGCCATCGAGCTCCCCAGCAAGGTGGCGGTCAGCAATACGCTTGTAAACAGGGTGCGATGCAAAGTCGGGCGCTGTACGGCCAGCGCGAGAGGTGTGCGGCGTGGTTGAGGTCGCATTACTTACCTGAGCTCCTGAAAAGTGTTGTGCAAAGTTATTGTTAATAAGAATGATTATTAAGACGCGGCGTGGACGTAAAACCGGAAAGAAACCTGAGAAATAAATTTCAGAAAGATGAAATGAGCAGGTTTATTGCGAACCTGTGGCGAGGGATCAGGCAGGGGCGAGTTCGGTAACCACCCGGCCGCTTTCCATGCGCACCAGTTGATCGGCGACATCGAAATAACGGTCATCGTGGGAAATCACGATGATGGTCTTGCCCAGGCGTTTGAGGTCCGGCAGCAGCTCGGTGTAGAAGATCCGGCGGAAGGTCGGGTCTTGATCCGCCGCCCATTCATCGAACACCAGCACCGGACGTTCCTCCAGCCACGCATTGACCAGCGCCAGGCGTTTGCGCTGGCCGGTGGAGAGGTCGGTGGTGGTGAAATTGCCGTCCTTGACGCTGACCTTGTGCGCGATTTCCAGTCGTTGCAGGTATTTGTTGGCGTCTTCGGGGATGTGCGTATCGCCCTGGACCACGTCATCGAACAGGTAGTAGTCGGCGAAAATCGTGGTGAACAACTGGCGATAATCATCGCGATTCTGCGCGTCGATGGCCTCGCCGTTGACGCTGATCTCGCCCTGCTGCGGTGTGTACAGCCCCAGCAGCAACTTGATCAACGTGGTCTTGCCGCAACCGTTCTCGCCGACGATAAAGGTGATGTCGCCTTGCTTGATCGTCAGGTTGACCGGCCCGAGCTGGAACGGCGCCGCCCCTTCAACGGCCGGGAAAGCGAAACGCACATCGGCCAGTTTCAGTTCGTGCACGGCTTGTTTGACCTGGCCCTGATCGCTCAGCAGCAGATGCGGTTCAGGGGTGGAAAACTGCTCGGACAACTCAGCGATGCGGCGGAATGCGATCTGCGCACGGCTGACAATCGGCAGGGTGCTGATCAAGTGTTCCAGCGGGCCTTTCATGTACAGCAGCACCAGCACGAAACCGCTCATCACGGTTTTGTCGGCGCTCGGCCAGAAGGTTTGCAGGGCCAGGGCCAAACCGATCACCACGAAGAACAGCATCGAGCCAAAGGTCTTGGCGATCACGAACGTGTTGATCGAACGCACCTGGGTGTTGCAGATGAATTCGGCGGTGGCCTTGATGCCCGAGACAAACATGCGCTGGCGGCGCGGGCGATGAATGCGCAGTTCCTTGGCGCCTTCGGCAATCGCGTTGTAGTGTTTTTGCAGTTCGTCTTCAGCGTCGCGGGCGGCCATGAAACCCTGCACGCCTTTGCTCTGGGCGTAGGCCTGAATCGCCGTGCCGATCAGGATGGCGGCGACCATGATCAGGAACATCGGCCACGACAGGATCGCCAGGTAACCCATGCAACCGAGGGTCACGGTCACGGAAATCGCCAGGGGGGCGAAGGCGAAAGCGAAATCGCTGATGGTGTCGACGTCGTGGGTCAGCACCGGGATCAGCCGGTGGCTGCGGTAGCGCTCGATCTGTTCGATGGGCGCCGACAGGACTTTTTCGCCCAACTGTTTACGCAGTTTGGCGATGATGTGCTGGCCGACGTAGTTGGTGCCGATGTCCGAGCAGATCGAACTCAGCAGCGCCAGCAGGCACAGGCCGGCGAACAGCGCGACGACGCCTTGGGTCAGGCCGCTGTCCGAATGCAGGGCGTTGTTGATGGTCGCCAGCAAGACCGTGACGCTCAGGCCGCCGACCATGCCCAGGAAAATGGACGCAGCGACGATAAGCCGAAAGGGTTTCAACAGGGCGAACAATTCGCCGATGGCGCCACGGGGAGGCTGGGTCATGGAGGACGGTTCCTTGGGTGGAAAGGCAGATACCCAGTAGAACGTCTGATCGAAGGCTTAATTTAGCGACCATCGACTGATGGTCGTCACACATAACCCTGTGGGAGCGAGCCTGCTCGCGAAAGCGCACTGACATTCAATTTCAATGTCGACTGACACGCCGACTTCGCGAGCAGGTTCGCTCCCACAGGGGATCTCGGTGATTCTTAGAGATCGCGGACAATGCGAAAGCCCATCCAGTCCCCGCGCTCTTGCGGGTACTGGCTATTGCGGTTGCCCGAGCGCGAGAACACCGGTGCTTCACCCCAATCGTTGCCACGAATGCGCACGGCTTCGCACTTGGCCTCTACCCACGCGCTGCCATCTGTTGGGGCGCCGACGTAGTCCGGGTGTTCGCAGTCTTCGACCCATTCATAAACGTTGCCATGCATGTCGTACATGCCGAAGGCGTTCGGCGGGTAGCTGCCCACGGGCGAGCTGTAGCTGTAACCGTCCGCCGGGCCGTAGGTGTTGGCGTGCCTGGCGATGCTGTAGGCCTTGTCTTCATCGAAGGGGAAGGGGAATGGGCCCTTGGTGCCGCCCCGCGCGGCGTATTCCCGTTGGGCCTCGCTGACCATGTGGTATTTCTGCCCGGTTTTTTTCGACAGCCAGGCGACGTAGTTTTTGACGTCGTCGAAGTTCATGCACACCGCAGGCTGGCGTGGTGTCTGCGGATAACGCGGTTTGCTGGCGACGCATTCGCGGCCCGGCCGGGTATCGCCATTGGCAATGATCACGCCGCTCTCGCGCACGTAGCTGTCCCATTCACCGGCGGTGACCTGGAAGCGGCTCATGGCGAATGGCTTGGCGAAGGTCACGTCGTGCATCGGGCCTTCGTCGGGCTCGCGACCGACTTCATCGTCCGGCGTGCCCATGGTGAAGGTGCCGGCGGGCAGCACCACCATTTCCGGGCAGTCGCGGCAGTCCTTGAATACTTTGCCGGGTGGCGGTGCGGTGGCGGCCTGGGCGCCTCCGATCATAAGTGCGGTCAGGGCCAGGGCCTTGAACGGCAGGGTCAATTGATCTCGGTTCATGAGTGATCTCGAGTAAAGAAAAATCGGGGTGCTATGGTGAGCTGGCTTACCTGTGGCGAGGGGGCTTGCCCCCGTTGGGTCGCGAAGCGGCCCCCTGCGTCCTTTCAGACAAACCGAGCTGCCTGGATTTACGACTGCTCCGCAGCCGAACGGGGGCAAGCCCCCTCGCCACAGGTAATCCCAATCTCCACAGGGATCAGCGTCATGCGGTTTTGTTCAGCAGGGCCATGAAGCGGTCGATCTGGTCTTCGGTGTTGAGCAAACCCGGCGCAATCCGAATCACCGGGCCGACATCGCGCTCCACCGAGTCGCAGACCACGCGGTTTTCCATCAACCCGGCGGCGACTTTTTCGCAGTCGCGGTCCTTGATGCGGAAGAAGGTGAAACCGGCGGACAGGTCCGGGCTCTTTGGCGTGACCAGTTCGATCTGCGGATTTTCCAGCAAGCGGTTTTTCGCATAGGTATTGAGTGCGTGAATCCGCGCCTGCACCTCGGCCTTGCCCAGTTCCAGGTGCAACTTGAACGCCTCGTCCAGCGCCCAGCGGTGTTCAAAACTGTGATAGCCGCCGGGGGTCATGATGGTCGAGAAGGTGGTGGCTTCGGAGAACGTCGGAATGGTCGGCGTGACGTCCTTGAGCTCGGCGGAACGGGCGCAGATGATCCCGGTGCCGCGCGGGCCGAACATCCATTTGTGAGTGCCGGCAATGAAGAAGTCGCAGTGCATGTCGGGGAAGTCGAGGTCTTCGACGCCAAAACCGTGCACACCGTCGACCACATACAGAATGCGGTCCTTGTCGTCGCGGTTGCGGTTCTGTTCCGCGACCAGTTTACCGATCTCGCCAATCGGCAATTTCACGCCGCTGCCCGATTGCACCCAGGTCATGCCCAGCACGCGGGTGTGCGGGCGGATGCCTTTGGCGATGGAACCGAGCACTTCGTCGACGGACACGTCGCGGCTGTTCTCGAACAACTTGAGCTTGCGCACCTTGACCCCGTCCTTCTGCTGACGGTAATCCAGCGCGTAGTTGGTGGCGTAGTGTTCGTGTTCGGTGGTGAGGATTTCCTGATCCGGGCGCACATGGATGCCGCCGTAGATCAGCGACAAGCCTTCGGTGGTGCTGCCGGTGAGGGCGATCTGCTCAGGCTTGGCCTTGAGGTAACGCCCGGCCCAGACGCGCACGTCCTGTTCGCGTTTTTCCGTTTCGCCGAGGTCCCAGTCCATCGCCCGACCGGGGTTGCGGTCGAGGTTGGCGCGGTGCCGTTCGATGGCCTCACGCACCGGCCGTGGGTGCGACGTCACCAGAAAGTTGGCGAAGTGCAAATAGTCCGGATCCTGATCGAACAGCTGGCGCAATTGCGCCCACTTGTCCTTGGGCAGCGGCTGCGCCGTGGCAGCCCGTGCCGGCAACATCACAGCGCTGCTCAGGGGCAGGCCGGCCGCGAGAATCCCGGCCTGCTTGAGGAATGAACGACGGTTGGTCATCAGCAAGGTTCGCTTTTGCAAAGGGGGATTCAGTTGTTCGCCAGCGGCCGGGAAGACTTCTGCACCTGGTCCCAGACCCGCAGGAAATTGCCGCCCCACAGCTTGGCGATGTCGGCCTCGCTGTAGCCGCGGCTGATCAGTTCGGCGGTGACGTTGCGGGCTTCGCTGACATCCTTCCAGCCCTCGAGGCCGCCGCCGTCGTTGAAGTCGGAGCTGATGCCGACGTGGTCGATGCCGATTTTCTTCACCGCGTAATCAATCGCGTCGCCGTAGTCCTTGAGCGTGGCTTTCGGTTCTTCGTCGACAATCGCGTAGAGCTGGCTGGCGTATTCGCCGAAGCGCTGCTCGGACCAGACGGTGATCACCGGGTCGCCGGGCATCAGCGCCATCTCCAGGCCTTGCAACGGTTGCAGGTCGAAGCGGGCGCGCAGGGCGTTGAGTTTGTCCTGGGTGGTTTGGCTCAAGGGGCGGATGTAGGTCGGGAAGCCGACAATCTGCACCACGCCGCCGCTGTTCTTGATCAGTTGCATTTCCTGGTCGCTGAGGTTGCGCGGGATGTCCACCAGCGCACGCGGCGCCGAGTGCGAGGCGACCATCGGTGTGCGGCTCAGTTGCGCGACTTGCTCCAGGGCCTTGGTCGACATCTGCGAGACGTCGATGATCACGCCGAGGTCATTGAGGCGGTGCACGGCTTGTTTGCCGATGTCCGACAGGCCGCCGAGGGCATCGCGCGAATCATTGAAAAACGGCAGCGGGCGCGACGAGTCGGCCCAGGCGTTGTTGCCCACGTAACTGAAACCGAACATGCGCATGCCACGGGCGGCCCACGTGTCCAGGGCGTTGAGGTCGTTGCCCAGCGGGTAGGCGTTGAGCATGCTCATGAACACCGCGAACTTGCCTTCGCCGTGCAGGCGCCGGAAGTCGTCGGGGGTGTAGGCGATGGCGACCTGGTTGGGGAAATCGCGAACCATGGCGCTGATGATTTTGTAGCGGGTTTCCTGCTCGAACCGGGCTTCGTCGACGAAACCAGCGGTGGGGCGGTGCGGTGCGTTGGCGCCGTTCCAGATTTCCGGCCAGCCGAAGATGGTCAGGGCTGCGCCGGACAGGCGTCCGCGCCCGGTCTTGACCAGGTCGAACTGGCCGCTGCCCTCCTTGTCGGCTTCGTTGCCAGCGGTGCCGAAGTCCAGCGGCACAGTGACGTGGCTGTCGAACGAGAGGATGCGCGTTTGCAGGTCATCGGCCTGTTGCATGACCTTGACCGGGTAGCCAGGGTTGTCCTTGAACCAGTGATCCCAGACGGCATAGCCGGCACCGATGCTGATGGCCAGCGCCAGGGGCAGGCCGAGGTACAGCGCCTTTTTTGAACGTGGTTTTTTCATGTTCATCTCAGTCAGGTCCGTTACCCCGGTGTGGGGGGCTTTGCTATCTGGGATGGACGAGTGACTGATCCGATAATTTAGGTGTATCTGCCGGCTTGCTCCGGGCGGCGTTCCGACGAAGCTTTTAAATTTTCAGAGAGGGCGAACGTTCTAGCTTGGATAAAGCCTGCTTCATGGCTGACACAGGTAGGGCAATGACGATTTCTCGACGATGGTTCATGGCAGGCCTGGCGCTGACTGGCGCTGCCGTGCCTGCGGCTTTTTATGGGCATCGCGAATGGACGAAAGCGGATCCGACGATCACCCCCGGCGAAGCTTCATTTGATGTGGCGGATGTTGCTGGCCAACGGCTGGCGGACACGCTGCGGGGCGTCTGGCAGATTCGTTTTGAAGGGCGTGACGCCGGGATTGAAGGATTGCCTCGTGACGGTCTGGAAGTGTTTCTGGATGTCGGCCACAAAGGACGCGGCCTGATCGGCTATCTCGACACGGCCGAGCGTTTGCGTTCAAACGAAACTCCACGCTACCGGGTGCTGGGTGATCTGGCCGATGCCAAAGCGGCGCAATTGAGTTGGCGACTGGTCAGTGCCGACGCGGCCAACGGCACCCCCGATTACGAATTCAGCATGACCCTGGACGAAGTCTGGGCCGGTTTCGGCAATGCCGGCAGCGGCACCCTCAGCGGTCGCGTATTGAACCTTGATCGGCCGCTGATGATGACCGCGCAGGACAACCGCTTCATCGCGGTCAAACGCGTATTTCCGGAAGCCCGCGAGCGCACCGGGCTGAACGCGCCGCTGCTGGCCTGGTTGATTTCCCCCGAGCACCGGCTGTTTCACCAGCTCTGGCATGCCTCGCGGGACAAATGGCACACCTTGGCCGAAGACAAACGCAATGCCCTGCGTGGCCTCGGCTGGCAACCGGGTCCGCGTGACAAGGAACGCGATGCTCGCGGTGCGCGCAAGGATCGCAACGGTTCGGGCGTGGATTTTTTCTTCATGCACCGGCACATGCTTGGCACCGCGCGGTCGATGCAGGACCTGCCGTCGTGGCAGCACTTTCCGTTGCCGCAACCGGAACTGGCCCGTGACCGCATCGGCTTCGCTCATTACTGCGACAACCACGACGGCACCGCGCTGCCGCCGACGTGGCTGGCCGACGACGATGCCGAATATTCGCAATGGGTCAGCGATATCAAGACTGCCGAGACTTATCACAGCAATTTCCAGGTCTGGGAGTCGCGCTACCGCGACCCGCGTTACCTGTCGAAGCTGACCCTGGGGCAGTTCGGTTCAGAGGTTGAATTGGGTCTGCACGACTGGCTGCACATGCGCTGGGCCTCGGTGCCGCGTGATCCGTCCAACGGCCATCCGGTGCCGTTCGCCCGGGATCCCTCAGACTTCTCCGCCCGCTGGTTTGCACCTGAAAACGACTTCCTCGGTGATCCGTTTTCATCCCATGTGAACCCGGTGTTCTGGCATTTCCATGGCTGGATCGATGATCGACTGGAAGACTGGTTTCGCGCGCATGAACGCTTTCATCCGGGGGAGGTGAGTCGGCTGGAGGTCAATGGCGTGGCGTGGTTTGCGCCGGGGCGTTGGGTGGAGGTCGATGATCCGTGGCTCGGGCCGAGCACCCACGGTTGCAGCACCACGCCGGGGTTGCAGGCGGGCAAGTCGGTGGAGATGGACCCGGAAACCATGAAGCTGGCGTTGCGGATCACGTTTGGCGAGGATGAGAAGAAGCTCGCTGACTTGTTCAGGAAAGTGCCGCAGCGGCCCTGGTATGCGCGACATTTAAAGGCTAAGCCCCTTACCAGTTAATCAGTTACTGCGCGTTATCGTTCATCGCGAGCAAGCTCGGCTCCCACAGGTTATGTGTCTTGCCTAAATCATGTGGCACACATAATCCCTGTGGGAGCGAGCCTGCTCGCGAAGGCGGCCGAACAGATACAGCCATCACAAAGTTTGCCACCCCCCACCCAGTGCCTTGTACAGCGCAATACTCGCCTGCAACCGCGACAACCGCAGCTGCACATTCAAATCCTGCGCCGCATACAGCGTGCGTTGTGTCTCCAGCACCGTCAGCAAATCCTCGGCCCCGGCCTGATAGCGGCTCTGCGCAATATCGAACGCGGTTTGCGCCTGCTTCAGTTCTTCGCCTTGCCATTGCCGCTGTTCATCCAGCCCACGAATGCTGTTCAGCGCTTTTTCCACGTCGGCGAAACCGTTGATGATCGCGCCGCGATAGGTCTCCAGCAGTTCCTGCTGGCGGGCGGTGGCTTTGTCGCGTTCGGCCCCCAGGCGTCCGTTGTTGAACACCGGCGCAAGTAACCCGGCGGTGAGGTTATAAAACGGACTGCGCAGGATGTCCGATGCGCGATCCGCGCCCGAGCCGATTTCGGCGCTCAACGTCACGGTCGGCAACATCGCGGCGCGGGCCACGGTGACATCCGCCTGCGCTGCCGCCAGTTGCGCCTCGGCACGGGCAATGTCCGGACGACGGCTGATCAGTTCGCTGGGCAGGCCGGCGCCAATGGTCGGCCATGACAGCTGATCAAAGTGTTCCTGACCCAATGCCAGCGCCTGCACCGGTCGGCCGAGCAGGGCGGCAAGGCTGATCGACGCGTCCTGCGCCTGTTGCTGCACCAGCGGCAATTGCCGTTGTTGCGCGGCGACCAGGCTTTTCTGCTGCGCCAGTTCCAGCGCTGTCGCCGAGCCTGAATCAAACCGCGTCTGCACCAGTTTCAACACGTTCTGCGCATTCGCCAGGTTCAACTCGGCGATGCGGCTCTGTTCACGCAACGACAGGGTTTGCGCGTAGGCGCTGGCAACACTGCTGAGCAGCGTCAGTTCCACCGTGGCCTGATCGAACTGGCTGGCCTGCAGGGCAAATTGCGCGCTGTCGCGGGAAGCACGCTGGCCGCCCCAGAAATCGACTTCGTAGCTGGCGCTGAGGTTGGCGTTGAAATAGTCCACGGCGCTGTTGTCGCTGTCGGCATCGAGTTGGCTGTAGCCATTGCCGCGCAGCAGTTTCTGGCGGTTGGCATTCAACCCGGCCGTAACCTGCGGCAGTTGCGAACCGCCGGCCACCACCGTTTCCGCCCGGGCCTGACGCACCCTGGCGATGGCTGCAGCCAGATCGAAACTGCCGATTCGCGCCTGTTCGACCAGTCTGTCCAACTGCGGGCTGCCGAACTGCGTCCACCATTGCGGGTTGTTGCGCGCGGCGTCTTGCGTGTGGGGTGATTGCCAGGAAACGGGTGCCTCAATACCGGCGTCCGGGCGCTGGGCGGGCGTTCCACACGCGCTGAGCAACAGGCAGAGCGTCAACAGACTGAGTTGCGGCTTCATGGAGAAATCATTCACTGGTAAGGGCCGTGACCGGGTCGAGTCGGGCAGCTTTGCGGGCCGGCATGAAGCCGAAGACAACACCGGTGACCAAGGCGCAGCCGAAGGCGCCAAGCACCGCTATCAAGGAAAATGCGACAGCGACTTCACTGAGAATCAACACACCGCCGACGATCAGCGCCAGGGCAATCCCGGCCAGCCCTCCGACCACCGAGAGCATTACCGCCTCGGTCAGAAACTGGCGCAGGATGTCGCGCTGCCGGGCGCCGGTGGCCATGCGGATGCCGATCTCGCGGGTGCGCTCGCGCACGGTCATCAGCATGATGTTCATTACGCCGATACCGCCTACCAGCAGCGAAATCGCGGCAATCGAGCCGAGCATCAGTGACAGGGTGTTCTGCGTGCGCGCTTCGGCCTGGATCATTGCCGCGTTGTTGGTCAGTTCGAAATCCTTCTTGCCGTTGTGCAGGCGCAGCATCAATTGCTCGATGGCTGTTTCGGTCTCCTTGACCTTGCGCGCGTCGGCGGCGGCGATGGCCACGTATTCCGGAGTGTGCGTGCCGAACAGCCGCACGCTGGCGGCGGAGTAGGGGATGGCGATGCGGTCGTCGCTGTCGGAGTCGCCAGAGCTGGCGCCTTTTTCCGCGAGCACGCCGACCACCTGAAACGGCACGTTTTCGATCAGGATGTATTGGCCAATCGGGTTGGCCACATCCTTGAGCAGTTTGGTCCGCACCTTGTGGCCGATCACCGCGACCGCCGCCGCGTTTCGCTCATCGGCCTCGGTGAAGTAGCTGCCTTCGACCACCGGCCAGTTGAAGATCGCCGGGAAGTTGGTGTCGTTGCCGCCGACGTAGCTCAAGTGGTCGAGGTTGCCGAAACGCACCCCGGCTTCCTGGCCATTGACCGGCATGATCCGCATCACTTGCGGCAGGCTGGCCACCGCCGCGACGTCATCGAGGGTGACGATGCCCGGCGCAGTACGCGGGTTCGGCGCCGAGCCGCTGAGGTAAATGATGTTCGAACCGAAGGCGCCCATCTGCGCCATGACCTGGCGCTTGCTGCCTTCGCCGACGGCGAGCATCACCACCACCGACGCTACGCCGATGATGATCCCGAGCAGCGTCAGCGCGGTGCGGAAGCGGTTGATCCACATCACTCGCCACGCCGCTTGCACCGCGTCAATCAGTTCGCCTTTCCACGCGCCGGTGGCTTCGGCGCCTTCGCTCAGGCGCTTGCGCAGATCCACGGCTTGCAGCGCACTGGGGTTGGTTGAGGTCTGGACTTGAGGGTTGTCGCGGGCGCTGTCGCTGATGATCAGGCCGTCGCGGATTTCGATGATGCGCTTGGCCCGGGCCGCGACTTCGCGGTCGTGGGTGATCAGGATTACTACGTGGCCCTGGCTCGCCAGTTCATCGAGCAGGGTCATGACCTCGGCGCCGCTGTGGCTGTCGAGGGCGCCGGTGGGTTCGTCGGCGAGGATGATGTGGCCGCCGTTCATCAAGGCGCGGGCGATGGACACCCGTTGTTGCTGGCCGCCGGAGAGTTGATGCGGACGGTTGCCGGTGCGTGTGGCAAGGCCGAGACGGTCGAGCAGGGCGGCGGCGCGGGCGTGGCGCTCGGCGGCCGGCAAGCCTGCGTAGATGGCCGGCATCTCGACGTTTTCCTGGGCCGAGCCGGACGGAATCAGGTGATAACCCTGAAACACAAAACCGAAGGCTTCGCGGCGCAGCCAGGCCAGTTCGTCACTGTCGAGCCCGGCGACGTTTTCTCCGGCGAAGCGGTATTCACCCGATGTCGGGCGGTCGAGGCAGCCGAGAATGTTCATCAGCGTCGACTTGCCGGACCCGGAGGCGCCGACAATCGCCACGAACTCCCCAGCATGGATCGACAGGTCGATGCCGCGCAACACATGCACTTCGGGAGCGTCACCGCCGCCGTAGGCTTTGCGAATGTCGTGCAGGTCGATCAGGGGCGTCTGCATTCAGCCGCCACTCCCGTCAGCCGGACCGATCAGCAGGTGATCGCCTTCGCGCAATCCATCGAGGATCTGCACCCGCAGGCGATCACTGATGCCGGTGCGCACTTCACGCGACTCGATGCTGCCGTTTTTGGCCACGACTTGTGCGGTTTGAGTGTCCGGTTCCGCGCCACCTTGCAACGCGGCAATGGGCGCGGTGAGGACGTTTTTTGCCTGGTCGGACACGAAAAACACCTGCGTCGTCATCTCCGCCATCAGCGCGTTGTCGGCGTTATCGACGTCGAGCAACACGGTGTACAGCACCACGCGGGCGCTGCCACTTTTGCTCGAACTGGCCGGGCTGCCGCCGCCCTGGCTGGTCTGGTCGAGTGGCTTGGGTGGCACGGGCAGGATCTGCCGCACCGTGCTGCTCCAACGACGATTGCCACCGCTGAGGGTGGTGAACCAGGCATTCATGCCGGGTTTGACGTGGCCGATGTCGGCTTCCGAGACTTCGGCCCACACGGTCATGGGCGATAACTTGGCGATGCGCAGAATCAGCGGAGTTTGCTGCTGCGCGTTCAGCGTCTGGCCTTCACGAGCGTCGAGGGCGACCACCGTTCCGGACATGGGCGCATAGATTCGCGTGTAACCGAGCTCGGCCTGATCGCTGCGCAGGCTGGCTTCGGCCTGGCGGATCTGCGCCTGGAACATGTCGATACGCGCCTGGGTGGCACGCAGTTCGGCCTGGGCGGTTTGCACGTCTTCTTCGCGGGTGGCGCCACCGGCCTTGAGGTTCTGCTGGCGCTGGTATTTCTGCCGTGCGAGTTCGTGCAGGGCCCGTTGCTCCTGGAGCTGGGCCTTGAGGTTTTCGATGGAGAAACGCCCGGCATCGAGCTTGGCCTGTTGCGTGGACGGATCGATTTCCACCAACAATTGACCTTCCTTGACCACGTCGCCGACCTCCACATGAATTGTGTGGATCTGCCCGGAAGCCTGGGCGCCGACGTCGACATAACGTCGGGGTTGCAGGGTGCCCAACGCGGTGACGCTGCTTTCGATGTCGCCCCGGCTGACGGCCACGGTGGCGAACCTGTCGCGGCCGGGCGGAATGATTTGCCAGGCCGCGACGGCTATAACGGGGATCAGGCTAAGTGCTACAAGCAGGGCGCGTCGGGTGTGTCGGGGACGTTTCATGCAGGGTTCCGGCCAATGGGTATCGGCCCGTCGTTCAACCTGCGCGCAGCTAACAGCGACAGCCGAGAGAGACGGGGAGCTGTCCTGTAAACGAGGAATGGTGCGGGGAATTTAGGTGCGGACACATAGGGTTACACCTGTAGCTCATGACTATTTGTGCGACAAGGACAAGCAGCACTTTAAATCTATATGAGAATTACTATAAATTACGCACCTCGAACTGCCACTATCGTGCCACTGCCTATTTCGGCGGTCGACGAGGGGGCTCAAGGACAGAAACCGCACCCGTGCGGCCGGGAGTCATGTTGGAAAACTACTATCGCGAGCTGGTGTGTTTCCTGAACGCCAAGCTAGGCAACCGTCAGGTGGCCGAAGATGTGGTGCATGACGCGTATGTGCGGGTCCTGGAGCGTTCCAGCGACACGCCCATCGAGCAGCCCCGGGCGTTTCTGTATCGCACCGCGCTCAATCTGGTGATCGACGACCATCGGCGCAATGCCCTGCGTCAGGTCGAGTCGCTGGACGTGCTCGACACCGAAGAACGCTACTTCACGCCATCCCCGCACAACTGCCTCGATCACGGCCAGCGCCTGCAGATGCTCCAGCGTGCCCTGGCGGAACTGCCACGGCTGTGTCGTGAGAGTTTTCTGTTGCGCAAAATCGAAGGAATGTCCCACCCGGAGATCGCCGAACAACTGGGCATTTCGCGAGCCCTGGTGGAAAAGCACATCGTCAATGCAATGAAGCATTGCCGGGTGCGGATGCGTCAGTGGGATGCCCATTGATCCCCGCCGATTAAATTTTATTTCACTGTCCTCGTTCCTACTCAACAGACGACCTGCTGTCCTGCCCAAGGCCGGTCAGGTCACTTAGGCTTACTCCCCATCTGTTGAGGGGTTCATCCAGAGGACACTGGAAATGACACAGGCAATTGCATCGCCCATCGTTCACGACCTGATCGGCGTCGGTTTCGGCCCTTCGAACCTGGCGCTGGCCATCGCTTTGCAAGAGCGCGGGCCAATCCAGGGCGAGCTGGATGTTCTGTTTCTCGACAAGCAGGCGGACTACCGCTGGCACGGCAACACCCTGGTGACCCAGAGCGAACTGCAGATCTCGTTCCTCAAGGACCTGGTGACGCTGCGCAATCCGACCAGCCCGTATTCCTTCGTCAACTACCTCAAGCATCACGGTCGCCTGGTGGACTTCATCAACCTCGGCACCTTCTATCCGTGCCGCATGGAGTACAACGACTACCTGCGCTGGGTCGCTGCGCAATTCGAATCGCAGAGCCGTTATGGCGAAGAAGTGCTGACCATCGAGCCGGTGCTGCACAGCCAGCAGGTCGAAGCGCTGCGGGTGATCTCGCGCGATGCCCAAGGTCAGCAGCACGTGCGCACCACCCGTTCAGTGGTGGTCAGCGCGGGCGGGACGCCGCGCATTCCGGAGGCGTTCAAGGCGTTGAAGGATGACGCACGCGTGTTCCACCACTCGCAGTACCTGGCGCAAATGGCCAAGCAACCGTGCGTGAACAATCAACCGATGAGCATTGCGATCATCGGCGGCGGGCAGAGTGCGGCGGAAGCGTTCATCGATCTGAACGACAGCTTCCCCTCGGTGCAGGTCGACATGATCCTGCGCGGCTCGGCGCTGAAACCGGCGGATGACAGCCCGTTCGTCAACGAAGTGTTCTCGCCGGAGTTCACCGACCTGGTGTTCCAGCAAGCCCACAGCGAGCGCGAACGCCTGGTCAATGAGTACCACAACACCAATTATTCGGTGGTGGACATCGACCTGATCGAACGCATCTACGGCATCTTCTATCGCCAGAAAGTCTCGGGTATTGCACGCCACGCGTTCCGCACCCTGACCACGATCGAAAAAGCCACGGCCACTGAACACGGCATCGAGTTGGCGGTGCGCAACAACGCCACCGGTGAAGTCACGGTTCGTCTATACGACGCCGTGGTATTGGCCACCGGTTACGAGCGGCAGATGCACCGCAAACTGCTGGCGCCGCTGGAGCAGTACCTGGGTGATTTCGAGGTGGATCGCAACTACAAACTGATCACTGATGAGCGCTGCAAGGCCGGCATTTATATGCAGGGTTTCTGCCAGGCGAGCCATGGGTTGAGCGACACGCTGTTGTCGATCCTGCCGATTCGGGCGGATGAGATTGCCGGCTCGTTGTATGAGCATGGCAAGAACCGTGGGCACAGCCGTTCGGTGGTGGACTTGTTGTTAGCGACTGCCAGCTAATTTTCGTCGCCTTATCGGCCGCCTTCGCGAGCAGGCTCGCTCCCACAATGGAACTGTGTATGCAGGACTAATGTGGGAGCGAGCCTGCTCGCGAAGGGGCCCTTGAGAACACCACAAAATGTTAAAGCTGAACCCTTCCTGAAGAACCCCGCGATTCCCCCACCGCACGCCGTTCCTTCGTTTACTCTGCATAAATCGCGGCGTAAGCTTCGCGCGTTTTCATCAATAGCGGAGACCCACAGTGGGTACTTGTTCGAGTGACAGTAGTCGGCCGGTTTCAGTAACCGGCACCTTCTCGGCAAGATAACGCGCAGCTTTTTTGTGCCGTTGTCTCGCCGTACAGCGAGCAGCGGCCTCCCGGTCGAGCCAGTCCTGGCTCGATTCCCGATGTCCTCTCATCGACACACTTTCGTGTGATGGCGCCAGCCTGGTCGTCATCGCAGCGACTCGACACGCCTGCTCGAAGGTTTCCCGGCTGACCCTGGGGGGCAACGCCATGAACCTGACCCTGCTCAAGGAATTCTTCGCCGGATTCCTGCGCACCCGCCACATCGCCCGGCACTTCCGTCGCCTGGCGCTGCTGGAAACCTTCACCGACACCACGGTCAGCCGTGAAGTACCGCCGACGCTGGCACAAACCCTGGTGGGCGCCGCCAATAGCGACACCGGTCAATTGCTGGACAAGCTCGGCACGCACACCGATGGCCTGAGCGAAGAGGAAGCCGACACCCTGCGCGAGCGTTACGGCCTCAACGAGGTCGAGCATGAACAGCCACTGCCGTGGTGGACCCACCTGTGGCACTGCTACAAGAATCCGTTCAACCTGCTGCTGACATTGCTCGCGGTCATCTCCTGGCTGACCGAGGACATGAAAGCGGCCATCGTGATTTTCTCCATGGTGGTGCTCTCGACGTTGCTGCGGTTCTGGCAGGAAACCAAGTCCAACCAGGCCGCCGACGCGCTGAAGGCGATGGTGAGCAACACCGCGACAGTCCTGCGCCGCGACGCACTGCGCATCGAGTTGCCGATCAAACAGTTGGTGCCGGGCGACCTGATCGTGCTCTCGGCTGGCGACATGATCCCCGCCGATTGCCGAGTGCTCAGCGCCAAGGACCTGTTCGTCAGCCAGGCGGCGATGACCGGCGAATCGATGCCGGTAGAAAAATTTCCGCGCCAGCAAGACAACGACACCAGCAATCCACTGGACCTCGACAACATTCTGTTCATGGGCACCAACGTGGTGTCCGGCACGGCGATGGCGGTGATTCTCACCACCGGCAACGACACTTACTTCGGTGCCCTGGCGCAGCGGGTCGGTGCTACTGATCGTGCGCCGACGTCGTTCCAGACCGGGGTCAACAAAGTCAGCTGGCTGCTGATTCGCTTCATGTTCGTGATGGCGCCGCTGGTGCTGTTCATCAATGGTTTCACCAAGGGCGACTGGACCCAGGCGCTGCTGTTCGCGTTGTCGATTGCCGTGGGCCTGACCCCGGAAATGCTGCCCATGATCGTCACCTCGACGTTGGCCAAAGGCGCGGTATTCCTGTCGCGTAAAAAAGTCATCGTCAAACGCCTGGATGCGATCCAGAACTTCGGCGCCATGGACGTGCTGTGCACCGACAAGACCGGCACCCTGACCCAGGACAAAATCTTCCTGGCCCGTAACGTCGACGTGTGGGGCAACGACTCCGACGACGTGCTGGAAATGGCCTACCTCAACAGCTACTACCAGACCGGCCTGAAAAACCTGCTGGACGTGGCCGTGCTGGAACACGTGGAAATCCACCGTGAACTCAAGGTCGGCACCGCGTTTCGCAAGATCGACGAGATCCCGTTCGACTTCACCCGGCGGCGCATGTCGGTGGTGGTCGCCGAGCGCGAGCATGCTCATCTGCTGATCTGCAAAGGCGCGGTGGAGGAAGTGCTGGCGGTGTGCACGCGAGTGCGTCACGGCGTGGTTGATGAAGCGTTGAGCGATGAACTGCTGGCGCGGATTCGCCAGGTGACCGCCACGTTCAACGCCGAAGGCCTGCGAGTCGTCGCGGTGGCTGCGCGGCCGATGATCGAAGGTCGCGACACGTACAGCCTGGCCGATGAGCAGGAGCTGACGCTGATCGGTTACGTGGCGTTCCTCGATCCACCCAAGGAAAGTACCGCGCCGGCACTCAAAGCGCTGGCGGCTCACGGTGTGGCGGTGAAAGTGCTGACCGGAGACAACGAATTGGTGACCGCGAAAATCTGCCGCGAAGTCGGTCTGGAGCAGCAGGGCCTGCTGATGGGCAACGACATCGAACGCATGAGCGACGCCCAGTTGGCCGTGGCGGTGGAGACCACCAACGTCTTCGCCAAACTCACGCCGTCGCACAAGGAGCGCATCGTGCGCTTGCTCAAGGGCAACGGCCACGTGGTCGGGTTCATGGGCGACGGCATCAACGACGCTCCGGCCCTGCGCACCGCCGACATCGGTATTTCGGTGGACAGCGCCGTCGACATCGCCAAGGAGGCGGCCGACATCATCTTGCTGGAAAAAAGCCTGATGGTGCTGGAGGAGGGCGTGCTGGAAGGGCGCCGCACCTTCGCCAACATGCTCAAGTACATCAAGATGACCGCCAGTTCGAACTTCGGCAACGTGTTCTCGGTGCTGGTGGCCAGCGCGTTCATCCCGTTCCTGCCGATGCTGCCGATGCACCTGCTGGTGCAAAACCTGCTCTACGACATTTCGCAGATCGCCATCCCGTTCGATAACGTCGATGAAGAAATGCTCAAGCAACCACAGCGCTGGCAACCGGCGGATGTCGGGCGCTTCATGCTGTTCTTCGGGCCGATCAGCTCGATCTTCGACATCACCACGTTTGCCCTGATGTGGTACGTGTTCGACGCCAATACCCCGGACCACCAGACCTTGTTCCAGTCCGGCTGGTTCGTGGTCGGACTGCTGACCCAGACACTGATCGTGCACATGATCCGCACCCCGAAAATCCCGTTCCTGCAAAGCCGCGCGGCGATGCCGTTGATGGTGATGACCGGGATCATCATGGCGGTCGGTATTTTCCTGCCGATGGGGCCGCTGGCGCACTACTTCAAACTGCAGGCCCTGCCATCGATGTACTTCGTGTTTCTGCCGGTGATTCTGCTGGCGTACATGGCGCTGACGCAGGCGGTGAAAGGGTTCTACATCCGTCGGTTTGGCTGGCAGTAAAGCGTCCGGTTGCGACGTCATCCAAATGAGGCGAGGGGGCACGGATCCAGCCGTGAACCCTCATCACTATCAGAAAGGGTGAATCAGCATTTAGGAAAAGTCCTACATAAACCGGTACCAAGCTTCCGTAGCCTTGCGCCACACTTTGGTCACCCTGCGGGCCCCGGAATGACGAGCAAAGCATTACGAATCCTGATTGCCGACGAGCAGCACTTCCACCGGATGAAGGTCGAGCGCCTGTTTAACCAGTTGGGTTATTACCGGGTGGCACCAGTTCAACACCTCGAAGAGCTGTTGAGCCTGGTCGAGTACGGTGGCGAGGCGATTGACGTGGTGGTCATCAATGCAGCTCTGGCTGCTGGTTCTTTGGACCTGCGCGGGTTTTTCCTCGATAACCCCCAGGTTCGTCACAGCCTGATTTTCAACGACAATCACACCGCGATGTCAGTCAGCGAGCCGCGCACGATTCAGGTGACCCCAGCGCTACTTCCCGACCTGGCGTGCATCCAGCGCTTGATGTCGACTGTCGATTCGTTGGTGCGTAAGGGGCATGATCTGGCCGGGCGCTATCAGCAAAAAACGGGTTGAGCCGAAGCAGCCGTCCGTCGGAACTGTCATTTCTGACAGGTAGTTTTCACCCCCTCACCATGTAAGAGTTTTCGCGCAGTTGCTGCGTGGACTCCAGCCTTTTCGGGCGGCATTCGTGGCGTCATCGTCGATTTTTTGCACAGGGAGTTTTCATGAAGTCAGTGCTGATTGTGGACGATCATCCGGTGGTTCGCGCCGCAGTCAAACTGGTCCTTGAGCGGGAGCGTTTCCAACGGATCCATGAAGCATCCAATGTGGGTGAAGCGTGGGCGATTCTCCGCGAACACGCTATTGAACTGGTGATTCTGGATCTGGTGATGCCTGGCGGTAACGGGCTGGATGTGCTGGAACGCATCAGAACCAGCCACTTGTCGTGTGTGGTGCTGGTGTTCACATCCCTTGACCCGTTGTTTTTTCAGGAGCGTTGCATGCGTTCCGGCGCCTTGGCGTACGTCTCCAAGACCAACGATCTGGGTCAATTGCACAAGGCCATACACGCGCTGATGGCCGGCTACACCTATTTCGCACGACTGCCCAGCTTATCCCTGGACGCGCTGCAGCAAAGCGAAAAACAAATGATCGACAAACTTTCCAACCGCGAACTGACCATCCTCCAATACCTGGCCCGAGGTACCGCAAACAAGGCCATCGCCGAGGCGATGCACTTGAGCCACAAGACAGTCAGCACCTACAAGACCCGTTTGATCTTGAAACTGGGCGTGCAGTCCGCCGTGCACCTGCGCGACTTCGCCATCCGCAACCACTTGATTTGAAGGCGCCTGAACGTGCGTATCCTGTTGTGCGCAATGTTGTTGTGTCTGGCGCCGCCGGCGCTGTCGAGCCTGTCTGGGGAGGCGAAGTCCTTGGACCTGCTGGGGCGTTCCACGGTGGAGGGTTACGAGGTCCATCTGAATGAACAGGACTGGCAATGGCTACGCAACAAGGAAGTCTTGCGCCTCGGGGTGAGTGGCGCGGACTATCCGCCCTTCGAAGTGACGCGCAGCGAGGCGGAGCTGGAAGGCATCACCGCCGATTACGCTCATCTGATCGCGCAATTATTGAAAGTCCGGATTGAAGTGCAGCGGTATGACACACGGGACGCGGCCATGGAGGCTCTGAAAGACGGCGCGCTTGATCTTTTGGGGACCTCGAACAGTTTCGAAGCGGCCGACCCTGAGTTGGTTCTGTCCAGGCCCTACGCTGAAGATCAACCCATGCTGGTCACCCGCCTGGACGAGCGCATGCCCGAGGATCTGACGGGTAAACGCATCGCCATGGTCGATGACTATCTGCCGGCGCGGACAGTCGCAGCGTTTTATCCCGGGGCCAGCCTGCAGCGTTATCCCTCGGCACTCGATGCGCTGGGAGCGGTGGCGTACGGGCAAGATGACGTGTACCTCGGGGACCTCATCAGCGCCAATTACCTGATCAACAACAACTACCTCAATAACGTTCAGTTGATGGGGCCGTCCGGTCTCGACGCTAACCCGTTCGGCTTTGCCCTGTCGCGGAGCAACCTGGCGCTCAAGGGCATCGTCGACAAGGCATTGGCGGCAATCCCCATGGAGCAGCGTGCAACCATCGACCTGCGCTGGAGCGCCGGCAGGGTCAACAGGCTGGGGCAGTCGCGCGTCAATCTGAGCGCCAGTGAACAAGAGTGGCTGGATCGTCATTCACAGGTGAAGGTCGGGGTGGTAGAGAACTTTGCGCCGTTGACCTTCTTCAATGCCGAAGGGCAATTCAGCGGCTTGACCGCACAATTGTTGACGCTGATCAGCCAGCGCAGCGGCTTGAACTTCAGCGTGATACGGGGCCGGACCCTTGACCAACAGATTGAGCGACTCAGGGCCGGGGAGATCGACGTCATCCCCGCCATCATCCCGGCAACCGAAGGTGTAGCCGATCTGCACTTTACCAGCCCCTACGTGACCAATCCGTACACACTGGTCAGTGCCAACACCCTCGACAGCCCAAAGACGCTGGACGAGCTGAGCGGGAAGCGCCTGGCGATTTATCGCAGCCACCCGGTGCGTGCGTTCATTCTGGCGCGGGTGCCGGGCGTGCGGATGGTGGATGTCGATAACCCGGCCCAAGGCCTGGAGTTGGTCATGAGTGGACAGGCCGACGCGGCCGTCAGCTCATTGTTCATGACCCGTTACCTGATTGCCCGGTATTACCCGGGACGTTTGCGGATCCGCAGTACCGTGGGCGATGAACCCGCTCGCATCGCCATGGCGTCTGGCAGTGGTGCGCTGGAGTTGCATTCAATTTTGAACAAAGCGTTGTTGAGCATTTCGCCCGAAGAAATGGACGGTCTGGTCGTGCGTTGGGGCAATGATGTGGTTGAGGATGACAATTATTGGCGGCGTTATCGTCCCACCATTCTTCGGGCGTTCGCCGCAGCTGCCGCATTGCTCACGCTGGCCCTGAGCTGGATCGCCTGGCAGCGCCGGCAGATCCGCCAGCGCCAACAATGGTTACAGCAATTGCAGGACGCCAAAGACACTGCCGACGATGCCAATCGTGCGAAAACCACGTTCCTTGCGACCATGAGCCACGAAATCCGTACGCCGATGAATGCCCTGATCGGCATGCTCGAATTGGCCGGAATGCGCGCGAAAGAGGGCGTCGCCGACCGCTCCGCGCTTGAGGTGGCGTCCACGGCTGCGCAGCAGTTGCTGGCACTGATCGGCGATATTCTGGACATTGCCCGCATCGAATCCGGACATTTATCCCTGACACCCGAACGGGTCAATTTGCATGCGCTGGTGGCCTCGGTGTGCCGGGTGTTCGAAGGCCTGGCGCGGGAAAAAGGCCTGGCATGGCGGGTCGACCTGGACGAGCGCAGTGACCGTGACGTGATGATTGATCCCACGCGTTTCAAGCAGGTGCTGTCCAATCTGTTGAGCAATGCAATCAAGTTTACCCAGGCCGGTGAAGTGAGCCTGACACTGCGGGTGGTGCCGGGGATTTCAGGTCATCTGGCCGTGGCGGTGCACATCGAAGACAGCGGCATCGGCATCAGCGTCGTTGATCAACAGCGGTTGTTCAGCCCGTTCGTCCAGGCCGGCAACAATCAACAGTCGGGGCGCAAAGGCTCCGGACTGGGGCTGGTGATCAGCCGCACCCTGTGCGAAATGATGGGCGGACGGCTGGCGCTCGACAGCGTCCTGGGGCAGGGCACTCAAGCGGACATCAGTCTGTCCTTGGTGGCGTTGAAAGCTTTGCCAGCCGCTGACGCGATGGACAACGGATTGGCGCTATCCACCCGGTCCCTGACGATTTTGGTGGCCGATGATTATCCGCCCAATCGCTTGTTGCTGACACGCCAGCTGAGCTATCTGGGGCACCAGGTCGTGGAGGCCGAGGATGGTGAGCAAGGGTTTGAGTTGTGGCACGCCCATGAGTTCGACGTGGTCATCAGCGACTGCTACATGCCCCGGTTCAGTGGTTTTGAGTTGGCGGGCGCGATTCGTGATCAAGAGCGCGCCTATGGATTGCCGCCCACGCTGATTCTGGGATTTACCGCCAACGCGCAACCTGAGGAAAGGATTCGGTGCCTGGAAGCGGGCATGGACGACTGCCTGTTCAAACCTATTCTGCTGGCGGATTTGAGTGCCTGGCTGGCCTTGCGATTTGGCAGTGAGCCGCCGGCACCGGTCGACACGCAAGCAAGCCTCGAGATGGACTTGACCGGCCTGGAGCCATACGTCGGCGACGACCGGACGCTGATCAATCAGTTGCTGCGCGAACTGGCCAAGGCCAACCACGAAGACCTCAATCATCTGCTGCAAGCCCACGCGGGCGACGATCACCCGCGTCTTCAGGAGCTGGCGCACCGTATCAAGGGCAGTGCGCGGATGGTCCGCGCACAGCGTTTGGTCGAATGCTGTGAGCAACTTGAGCGCGCTTGCTTGGAGGGGCGTGCGGCGACGATCGATAAAGCCGTCGATCAGTTGCAACAGGCCATGACCCGACTGGATCAAACCCTCTCACGGGGCTGACGCTTAATCCCACTGCGGCGCGATGCCTTTAGGGCTGGTCAACCGCTGGCCGCGATCAAGGCCGGCGATCAGCGCCATGTCAGCGTCGCTCAGGGTCAGGTCGCAGGCTTTCAGGTTGCTTTGCAGGTTGGTGCGTTGGGTCGAGGAAGGGATCACCGCGTAACCCGACTGCATGGCCCACGCCAGCGTGACTTGCGCCGGGGTGGCCTGAAGGCGCTCGGCGATCTGCTGGATGATCGGGTCCTTGAGCACTTCGCCATAAGCCAGGGTCATGTAGGACGTGATCTGGATGCCCTGGGTCTGAGCGAATTCGACGACTTTGCGATTTTGCAGGTACGGGTGCAGTTCGATCTGGTTGGTGGCGATGTGCTTGGCACCGACGGCGGCGATGGCCTGTTTCATCAGGTCGACAGTGAAGTTGGAGACGCCGATCTGGCGGGTCAGGCCCAGTTGTTTGGCTTCGAGCAAAGCCCCCATGAATTCTTCAACAGGTACCTGGTTTTCCGGGGACGGCCAGTGAATCAGCGTCAGGTCGAGGTAGTCGGTTTGCAGTTTGCGCAGGCTCTCTTTGAGGCTGTCGATCAAACGATCCCTGGCGAAGTTGGCGACCCAGATTTTGCTGGTGATGAACAACTCGTCACGGGGGATACCGCTGGTGGCGATGGCGTGACCGACCTCGGCTTCGTTTTCGTAGATCTGCGCGGTGTCGATCACCCGGTAGCCCAGTTCCAGGCCAGTGCTCACCGAATCGATGACCACCTGGCCTTGCAAGCGAAACGTACCGAGACCGAAGGCGGGAATAGACATGTGTGACTCCAAAGATTGCAGTGGGAATGAGCGGGAGTATCCCCGCCGCGATCCTTGGGAAAAACCGCTGGATGGGCAAAGCACTGTTTACCGGAAGTCATGAATGCCGAAAGTGTGATGGTGTTTTTACTGGACCTTCGCGAGCAGGCTCGCTCCCACATTGGATGTATGTACGGCACAACCCCCCTGTGGGCGCGAGCCTGCTCGCGAAGGCCGCGACTCGGTCTAGCCCCTTAACCGCGAGCCTCAAGAATCATGCAAGTCGTCGACCCCGTCGCATACAACCGTCCATCCACATCATAAATCCGCCCCTCGGCCAGCGCAGTCGACCGCCCCAAATGAACAATCTTGCCCTCGGCCCGCACCGGTCCGCTGGCGCCCGTCAGCGCACGCACATAGCTGATGCGCAAATCCAGCGTCGTATACCCCTGGCCCTTCTTCAGCTGTGTATGAATCGCACAGCCCATGCACGAATCCAGCAACGTCGCCGCATACCCGCCATGCACACTGCCCAACGGGTTGTAGTGCCGTGCGTCCGGGGTGCCTTGAAAGATAAACAGCCCGGCGGACCACTCGATGGGGATGAAATCCATCAGCGCGCCAATCGGTGGTGAAGGCAGTTCACCGTTGCCGATGCCTTCAAAGAACTCGGTGGGTGACAGCGCGATGACGTCGGCCATGGGCAGGCTGCCGGGGCCGGCGAGGCGGGCGCGCATGGCCTGTTCCTGGGCGATCCATTGAGCGAGCGTGGCTTCGCGGGTAGGGCTTTGCATGGTCATGTCCTCGGGCTGAGCGGATATTATGGTTGTAATCCAGGCCGATATTATGTCCGAAATAAAAACTCCGCCAGCCCCGCGTGTCGTGTCACCTCAAGCGATGTCAGCGTGGTTGAACTCCTCGCCCAGGAAGTCGATCAGCGTGCGCACCGATGGCAGCAGTCCACGGCGCGATGGAAAGATGGCATGGATGACGCCGCTTTTCGGTGCCCAACCCGGCACCAGATCCACCAGCCGGCCGGCCGCCAGGTCATCGCGCACCACGACGCTCGGCAGGTGCGCGATGCCAATCCCCGCCACCACCGCGTGACGCAAGGCGAGCAGGTCATCGGTGACCATGCGTGGCGTATGCCGAATCAACGCGCTGGCGCCGTCGGCACCGAACAATTCCCACTGGTATTCACGCTGGGCGGCCCCCCAATGCAGGCTCGGCAAACCGCTCAGGTCGGCGGGGGAGGCGGGGGACGACAGGCGTTCGGCCCACGCCGGGCTGCCCACCACGCACTGGGTGCTGTTGCCCAGCACCTTCATCACCATGTCGGTGTTTTCCAGTGGCGGAAAGCGCACGCGCAGGGCGATGTCGAACCCTTCGTGGATCAGGTCGACCCGGCGATTGGTGCTCTCGATAAATAACTCCACCAACGGGTATTTGAGCATGTAGCGCGTCAGCATCGGCCCGACCCACGAGTTGAGCAGCGCCGTCGGACAACTGATGCGCACCAGGCCTTGAGGCTCGGAGCGATTGCGTTCGATCAGCTCGGCGGCGCTTTCAGCTTCCACGCGCATGGCCAGGCAACGCTGGTAATAGGCCTGGCCGATTTCCGTCAATGAACAATGGCGGCTGGTGCGATGCAGCAGGCGGACACCGAGGCGTTCTTCCAGCTCGGCGATGCGTCGGCTGAGCTTCGATTTAGGCATGTCCAGCGCCCGCCCAGCCGGGGCGAAACCGCCGTGTTCCACCACTTGGGTGAAGTAGTAAAGGGTGTTGAGGTCTTCCATCATCGTTCCCCAAATAGAACGCAAAGGCTGATTTTTGCAGTCTAGCGCACCAAAGGTTCCAGTTTTAAGCTTTGTCCATGGCTTCACTCACCTCATCAGGAGACACCATGAAAAACATCATCGGTATCTACACCAGTCCACGCACCCATTGGGTCGGTGACGGTTTTCCGGTTCGCACGCTGTTTTCCTACGACACCTTGGGCAAGCACATCAGCCCGTTCCTGTTGCTGGATCATGCGGCTCCGGCCGAGTTCACCCCGACAACTGAACGACGTGGCGTTGGTCAGCATCCGCACCGTGGTTTCGAAACCGTGACTATCGTTTACAAGGGCGAACTGGAGCACCGTGACTCCACTGGTAGCGGCGGCACGATCGGCCCTGGCGATGTGCAATGGATGACTGCCGGTTCGGGGATTCTGCATGAGGAGTTTCACTCCGAAGGTTTCGCCAAGACCGGCGGCACTCTGGAAATGGTTCAGCTGTGGGTCAACCTGCCGGCCAAGGACAAAATGGCCGATGCCGGTTACCAGACTATTCTCGATGGCGACATCCCGAACATCCCGCTCAAGGACCAGGCCGGCAGTTTGCGCTTGATCGCCGGTGAGTTTGACGGCCACACCGGCCCGGCGCGCACGTTCACCCCGATTGACGTCTGGGACCTGCGTATCAAGGGCGGCAAATTGCTGACCCTGGACCTGCACGAAGGTCGCAACACGGCATTGGTGGTATTGCGTGGCACGGTTCAGGTCAATGGCCTGGAGTCGGTGCGCGAAGGGCAGTTGGCCCTGTTCGATCGCAAGGGCGATCAGTTGACCCTTGAAGCCAGCGAAGACGCGGTGGTGCTGTTGCTCAGCGGCGAGCCGATCGACGAGCCGATTGTCGGTCACGGCCCGTTCGTGATGAACACCGAGCAAGAGATTCACCAGGCCTTCGCCGACTTCCAGTCCGGTCGCTTCGGCCGGATGCACGGTTAACCCGAAGTCCGTCAACAACCCGCTCTACACAGGATGCGTAGGCCGGTTCCCAGGCCAGGGATGGCTATTGCCTGAAAGAAAGAGGAGACGCACATGAATAACGTCAACGCGGCCAACTTCAATGGCCTGAAACCGACCATCGATCCCAACGACAGCGCGATGCTGTTGATCGACCACCAGAGCGGGCTGTTCCAGATCGTCAAGGACATGGACGTGCCACAACTGCGCGCCAACGCGATTGCCCTGGCCAAAGCCGCGACCCTGCTGAAGATGCCGGTCATTACCACCGCTTCCGTCCCGCAAGGACCGAATGGGCCGTTGATTCCGGAGATTCACGAAGCCGCTCCGCATGCCCAATACGTGGCACGCAAGGGCGAAATCAATGCCTGGGACAACGCCGAGTTTCACGCGGCAGTCAAAGCCACCGGCAAGAAAACCCTGGTCATCGCCGGCACGCTGACCAGCGTTTGCCTGGCGTTTCCGTCCATCGCGGCGGTGCATGAGGGCTACAAAGTGTTTGCCGTGGTCGACGCTTCCGGCAACCACTCGAAACTGGCCACTGATCTGACCATTGCCCGTTTGGCACAGGCCGGGGTGGTGCCGATCGACATCATGGCTACGCTCTCTGAACTGCAAGGTTCGTGGAACCGTCCGGATGCCGAGCAGTGGGCCGCGGTCTACGCCCAGGCCATGCCGCATTATCAATTGTTGATCGAAAGCTACCTCAAGGCTCAGCAAGTGGCGAATGAACATGAAGTGCTGGACTCCCAGCGCTAAACGACTCCCCCACGCCGATATTCACTCGGCATCGACAACACGCGAGGACTTCTGCAATGAGCACTTCCTACAAACGTCTCGACAAGGACAACGCTGCGGTGTTGATGGTTGATCACCAGGCGGGTCTGCTGTCTCTGGTGCGCGACATCGAACCGGACCGTTTCAAGAACAATGTGCTGGCCCTGGCCGACCTGGCCAAGTACTTCAAGTTGCCGACCATCCTCACCACCAGTTTCGAAAGCGGCCCCAACGGCCCGCTGGTGCCTGAGCTCAAAGCGCTGTTTCCGGATGCGCCGTACATCGCCCGCCCTGGCCAGATCAACGCCTGGGACAACGAAGACTTCGTCAAGGCGATCAAGGCGACCGGCAAGAAACAGCTGATCATCGCTGGCGTCGTGACGGAAGTCTGCGTGGCGTTCCCGGCACTCTCAGCGCTGGCCGAAGGCTTTGAAGTGTTCGTGGTGACTGACGCTTCCGGCACCTTCAACGAGCTGACCCGACAATCGGCCTGGGACCGCATGTCGGCCTCCGGCGCGCAGTTGATGACCTGGTTCGGCCTGGCCTGTGAACTGCATCGCGACTGGCGTAACGACGTGGAAGGGTTGGGCACCTTGTTCTCCAACCACATCCCGGACTATCGCAACCTGTTTACCAGCTACAACGCGCTGACCAACAGCAAGTAACCCGATTGGGTGCCATACACCAATCAAATGTGGGAGCGGGCTTGCTCGCGAAAGCGGTGTAACAGTCAACATAGTTGTTGAATGTTAGTCAGCCTTCGCGAGCAAGCCCGCTCCCACATTTGTTTTGCATCAAACCCTCCTACACTGTGCCCAATGTGTGAGATCTTCGCGCCATTGGCCTTCGTTGGAGTCGCTCGATGCTGTCTTTTTTCACCAATCATCCGTTGGTCTGCGCGCTGGTCCTGATCGTAGTCGATCTTGGACTGTGGCGTTTGATCAGCGCCAGTGGCAGTAACTGGAAACTCCTCGTCAGGCTGGTGATTTTCTCGTTGTTCAGCGTTCTGCTGTTCAACGAAGGCTTGAACCCGCTCGAGATAGCCCCTTGGCCTGAGAATGTGCCATTGCACTTGGCGGCCACCGGTTTGCAGATTGGCTGGTGGCTGTTCGGCGCGCGGACCCTGACGGTGCTGATCGGCGCGGTGATGATGCAGCGGGTCGGGCACACCGGGCGTTTGCTCCAGGATTTGCTCGGCGCGGTGATCTTTCTGATCGCAGTCATCGCAGCACTGGCGTACGTGCTCGACCTGCCCGTCAAAGGCGTGCTGGCCACCTCCGGCGCCTTGGCGATCATCGTCGGCCTGGCCTTGCAAAGCACGCTCAGCGACGTGTTCTCCGGCATCGTCCTCAACACCACCAAACCCTATCAACTGGATGACTGGATCTCCATCGACGGCACCGAAGGCCGGGTCACGGACATCGACTGGCGTGCCACGCGCATGCAAACCGCCCAGGGCAGCATGGCGGTGATCCCCAACTCACTGGCGGCCAAGGCCAAGATCATCAACTTCAGTCGACCGAGCGACATTTTTGGCGTGTCGATCAGCCTGCAACTGAGCCCCCACGCGCGCCCGCAAACAGTGATCGACGCGCTGGAGCGGGCCATGCAGGGCTGCCGCCATTTGTTGCAAAAACCGGCGCCGTGCGTCGCCCTCAAAGGCTCCAGCGCCGCAGGCGTGGAATATGAAATCAGTGGTTTTGTGGTCTCGATGGATCAGAAGCGCATGGTGCGCAACCTGCTGTTCGATCTGTCTTACCGGCATTTGCAGGCGGCGGGTGTCAGCCTGTTGTCGACCGTCGAATCGAATCTGCCTGCCAGTCTGTCTCGGCCACGAGCCTTGCTGGAAAGCTCGGCGATTTTCTCGACCCTGCGTCAGGATGAGAAAGAGACCTTCAGCCAGCACATGACCCTGCAAACCTTCCGTGCCGGGGACATGATCCTGCCGGCGGGGGAGGTCAGCGATCATTTGTTCATCATTGAATCCGGCGTGGTCTCGGTGGAATTGAGCCGTGCCGGGGTCAAGTTCGAGTCGGGACGCATGGGGCCGGGCGAGGTGATCGGCGAGGGCGGGATCTTGCAGGATACCGCTATGCCGGCCGACTTCATCGCCAAGACCGCGTGCAGCCTGTACCGGATCGAGAAGGACTACCTCAAGCCGTGCCTGGATGCGCGGCATGACATTGGCGAGTCGATGAAGGCGCTGCTGGATTTCCGCTTGAACAAGGCGCAGACGTTGACTCAGGAAGTACCGAAGGTGGTGGCGCGGAAGGGGTTTTTGCAGTGGTTGCGTAACAGGGCTTAGCGGTTTGGGGTGAGTGGCCTCCTCGACTTCTGGAATATTGGCTATTTGTCCGAAGGGCCGGCGGGATTAACTTAGCTCCACCCCTACTTGCTACCGGAGCCAACCATGAAACCTCGTATCGATTTCTACACCGCTTCCCCTGACGCGCTCAAAGCCATGATCGCCCTGGAAACCGCGGTGTCGAAGCTGCCGCTGGAAAAGAACCTGATCGAACTGGTCAAGCTGCGCACCTCGCAAATCAACGGCTGCGCCTTCTGCCTCGACATGCACAGCGCCGATGCCCGCAAGGGTGGTGAAGACGAGCGTCGTCTGGCGACGCTGTCGGCCTGGCGCGAAACGCCGTTCTTCACCCCGCGTGAACGTGCGGCACTGGCCTGGACCGAATCCCTGACGCTGGTGAGCCAGACTCACGTGCCGGATGAAGACTACGAGCTGGCCACCTCCGAGTTCAGCGCGAAAGAAATGGTCGACCTGACCGTGGCCATTACCACCATCAACGCCTGGAACCGTCTGGCGATTGGTTTCCGTAAAATGCCTCAAGCCTGATCAGTGAGCGTCCGCTGACGGCGCGGCCTGTGGTTGCACCTTGCGCATCAAGGGCACCATCGCCGTGGCGATGATGAAGCAGACCATGATCATCAAGAACGCGTCGCCATAGGTTTGTGTCTGGGCTTCGCGGTAGGTCAACAGCCAGAGCTGATGCAGGCTGGCGGTGACGCCATTGTCACCGGCCTGGCCGAGGGTGGCGAAGTTATTGCCGACCTGCGACAGCCACTGGTTCAGCGCCTCGTTGGTGCTGTTCAGGTGTTCCGCCAACCGGGTGAAATGCAGGTTGGTGCGGTCGTTGAGGATGGTCGCACAGGCGGCGATGCCGATGGCACCGCCCAGGTTGCGCATAAGGTTGAACAACCCCGACGCATGTTTGAGCCGTGCCGGCGCCAGACCACCCAAGGTCAGTGTCACGGCCGGCGGTACCGCCAGTTGCTGGGCAATCCCGCGCAACGCCTGCGGCAGCATCAGTTCCTTGGCCCCCCAGTCATGGGTGATCGGGCTGAAATCCCACATCGACAACGCGAACAGCCCCAGGCCGGTCATCATGATCCAGCGCAGATCCACGCGGTTGGCCAAAAAGGCATACAGCGGAATCGCCATGATCTGGAACACCCCGGTAGAGAAAACCGCCAGACCAATGTCCAGCGCGCCGTAGCCACGCACCCGGCCGAGAAACAGCGGCGTCAGGTAAATGGTGGCGAACAGGCCGATGCCGGTGACGAACGAGAAGAAGCAGCCGAGGGCGAAGTTGCGGTCCTTGAGGGCGCGCAGATCGACGATCGGGTTCGCCACATGCAAGGTCCGGCCGATGAAGGCCAGCCCGGCGAGGCCGCTAATCCATGCGGTGGTGAGGATGGTGCTGTCGCTGAACCAGTTCCAGCGCGGGCCTTCTTCGAGGGTGTATTCCAGGCAGCCGAGAAACAGCGCCATAAACACCATGCTCAGGTAGTCGGCGCCCTTGAGCAGCGACAATTCCGGCTGGTCGATTTTCACCAGCATCGGCACCGCCACGGCGACGAAAATCCCCGGCACCAGGTTGATGTAGAACAGCCAGTGCCAGGACGAAATGTCAGTAATCCAGCCGCCAATCACCGGCCCCAGCGTCGGTGCCAGCGAAGCCACCGCGCCAATGGTTGCGGCGGCAATCACCCGTTGTTTGCCGGTGAAGAAAAAGAACGCCGTGGTGAACACCAGTGGGATCATCGAACCGCCAAGAAAGCCTTGCAGTGCGCGGAAGGCGATCATGCTCTGGATGTTCCAGGCCGCGCCGCACAACAGGCTGGCGAGGGTGAATCCCACCGCCGAAGCGCAGAACAACCAACGGGTCGAAAACACCCGCGATAGCCAGCCTGAAAGCGGAATCACGATGATTTCGGCAATCAGGTAGCTGGTCTGCACCCATGCCGTTTCGTCGGTGCCGGCCGAGAGTCCGCCGCCAATGTCACGCAACGAGGCCGAAACGATCTGGATATCCAGCAGCGCAATGAACATGCCGATACACATGCTGGCGAAGGCGAACACCTTGGTCGCCGTCGCCATGTTGGCGGGGTTGAACGGTTGCGCTGGGGCGGCGAGGGCGCGGCTCATGGTGCGCTGGCCACGGCAGGGGTGTCGGCTTCTTTGCGGGTATCGACTTCAGCCGTGACCGACAGGCCCGGACGCAAGTGACCGAGCACACCGTCGGCCGGATCGAGGATGACGCGTACCGGCACCCGCTGGACGATCTTGGTGAAGTTGCCCGTGGCGTTTTCCGGTGGCAACACGCTGAACTGCGAGCCGCTGGCCGGCGCGAGGCTGCCCAGATGTCCGTGGAATTCCTGCCCTGAAAGTACGTCCGCATGGATGACCACGCGTTGCCCCGGAATCATCCGCGCCAGCTGATCTTCCTTGAAGTTTGCATCCACCCACAAACCACTCGACGGCACCACCGACAGCAACTGCGAACCGGCCTGCGCATACGCGCCGACCCGTGCCCGGCGATTGCCGATCACGCCATCCACCGGGGCCTTGAGTTCGGTGTAACCGACATTCAATTGCGCCAAATCCCGTTCGGCCCGAGCCTGCATCAGCGCGGCGCGGGCTTGTTGTTTCTGGGTGTCGATCACGTTCAACTGACGTTGTGCGGCCAGCAATTCGGCCTGGGCTCGGGAGCTGATCGCCTGAGCGGTCTTGAACGTCGCGTCAGCGCGCTGAGCGCTTTCCACCGAGACCGCGTTGGTGCTCACCAGTTTTTTGTAGCGGGCATTGTCGTCCCGCGAACGTGAAGTTTCCGCACCTGCGGCATCGATCCCGGCACGGGCCTGGCCGATCACTGCGTACTGCAATTGTTCGGTAGCGTCGAGGTTCGCCAACAGCGCCTCTTCAGCCGCCACCGCACCTTCGGCCTTGGCCAGGTTGGCGCGGTAATCGCGAGAGTCGAGGCGAATCAGCACATCGCCGGCCTTGACGGCCTGGTTGTCGGTCACCAGCACCTCTTCGATATACCCGGCGACTTTCGGGCCGATCACCGTGACGTCGCCGCCGATGTAGGCATCGTCGGTTTCTTCGATGAAACGACCGGCAGTCCACCAGTGGGAGGCATACAGCCCGCCCGCAACCAGGGCAGCGACAACCGCTGTCAGCAGGATCAACCGTTTGAGCAGGGGTGGCTTGGGTGTGCTCACCGGGACAGCTTGGTCGGTTTCAAGGCTGGGCATGCTGGTCATGGGGTTTACCTGTAGGAAACGGGTGTTTATTACGCAGGTAATATGACGTATGTAATATTTGGTGGCAAATGATTTTTGCTGCCGGTCGTCAGGTGATGGTTCGGTTGTAAAGAGGGGGGAACCGCTTTGTGATCCGGCTTGGTCGACATCTGGTGGTGTGGATACGACCAGATGTTTTTTTCTATCACTCTCTTGTCGTCTTTCTATTTATGTTCTGACTCTGCGGCCGTTAACCTTTTAGGGCGCGCAATAGCCCGTCGGTACGTCTCTAGGAAATTCCCTACAAGCTAGGGGGCTACTTCCTACGGCGAGTGTTCTACTTTTTAACCAGTATTCAGCGCTTCTCAAAGGTAGAAGAGCGATTGACCCAAAATGGATTACCCGAGGGTTTTGGTGCTGGATGACTACGCGTTTACGCGCAGTATTCACGTAATGATGCTCCGGCGATTGGGCGTAACAGATATTTTTCAAGCCTCGGATACCCGGCAGGCATTGCGAGAGTTACAGGCTTCAGGTGGCGTTGACATCGTATTGTGTGACCTGGTTGGCAGAGACCTTGATCATCTGGAGTTTCTTCAACAGGCGGCCAGGGCAGGATTGGTCCGGGCCGTCGCGCTGTGCAGTACCCTGGAGCCCGCGGTGAGTCGTGCACTGGAGAGAACCGCGCTGTTGGTTGGCTTGGAGTTGCTCGGGGTAATGAGTCAACCCATGCGGATGCGACCCTTGCATCGGATGATTCAGCAGTACCGGCAACGTCGGGGTGAATCCAAGGTACAGCCCGAAATATTGAAACAGGCAACGTGTGCCAATGATATCCGCAGGGGATTGGCGCAAGGTGAATTTCAGGCCTGGTTTCAGCCCAAACTCGCTTTGCGCGAGGGCACCTTGACCGGCGTCGAAGCACTGGTTCGTTGGGAGCACCCGACGCGGGGTTTATTGTTGCCTCGTGACTTTCTGACTGAGGTGCTGGCGAACAATCTGATTCACCAAATGTTCGAGCAGGTTCTGGTGCAGGGCCTGACCTTTTTAAGGGACATGCGCAGGCAAAACATCAATATCGAGATTGCCTTCAATTTGCATGCCTCTCAGATGGCTTCGGATGATTTCGCCGATTACATACAGGGCGCCCTGAAACGATATGAACTTCCAGGCTCGTTATTGATTTTCGAGGTGGCGGAAAGCGGTTTGCTTGATCTCGAGCCGAAGGTCCGGGACAACCTTTTGCGCTTGCGTATGCTGGGTTGTGGTCTGGCAATCGACGATTTTGGTTTGGGGTTTTCTTCGTTGCAACTGCTTTGTCGTCTCCCGTTCAGCCAGATAAAACTTGATAAGAAATTTGTAAATACACTCCATCATCCCATCAGTAAAACCATGGTGGTCAGCACGCTGGCGCTGGCTCAATCACTAAACATGAGCCTCGTTATCGAAGGCATCGGCAGCGAATGGGTTCGGGAATCGTTAGTGCAAATGGGGTGTAAAGAAGGGCAAGGTTTTTTTCTGGGACGTCCGATGTGTGCAAAAGAGCTTCAGCACTGGCTGCGCGAAAGGAACCCGTAGATGGCTTCCAGCAAAAACGTCATGGTCGCCATGCACTAATGCCGAGCCGACCGAGGAAATGTCGGTGTCTGTCTTGGGAGTAAAAAGGAACTCAAATGTTAAAAGCAATCGTTGTAGATGATCATCCATTCATACGTTCGTCGGTCAAAATGCTGTTGGCGAATGAAAATTTTGAAATCGTAGCGGAAACCGATAACGGTGCCGATGCCGTTCAACTGGTCATTGCCCATAGACCTGACATGCTTGTACTGGATATCACTATTCCGAAGCTTGACGGTCTGGAAGCTATTCGGCGTATTCGGGCGTTGGATATCCCGACCAAGATCCTCGTGTTGACCTCTTTGTCTGCAAAATTTTATTCCATGAGATGCATGAGTGCAGGTGCGGCCGGGTATATCTCCAAAACCGATGGTCTGGATGAACTGGCCAGAGGCGTCAAGGTCATCATGTCGGGTTACAGCTATTTTCCAGACATCCAGGCTCAATCTGTTCGCCGCAGCGATGGAAGCGCAACGGATGACGAGCTGATTCGTTCGCTCTCGAATAGAGAACTGGCGATTCTCAAACAACTGGCGAACGGGCTCAGTAATAAGGAAATTGGTGACCTCATGCTCTTGAGTAACAAGACCGTTAGTACCTACAAGGCACGGTTGATTGAGAAGCTCAATGTGACGTCGGTTGTTTATCTCGCCGACTTCGCCAAACGCAACGATCTGCTTTAAATGATGAAGTCTCTTCAGATCTGTCTGTCGCTGGTCGTGTTGGTTCTTGCTACTCACTTCAGTTCCCCGGTTGAGGCCGAGCCGAAAACGCTTGGTCTGTTGGGGCGATCGAACGTCAACGGTGGTTATCACGTAACGCTTGATGAGCGGGATTGGCGTTGGTTGCGCTCCAAGAGTGTTTTGCTATTGGGGGCCTCCACTCCCGATTACGCATCCTTCGATATGACGATCAACCATGATCAGATGGAAGGGGTGACGATTGACTATGCGCAGTTGATTGGCGAGCTTCTGGGACTCAAAGTTGAAATTCGCCGCTATGACAGTCGCGGTGAGGTTGTAGAAGCGGTCAGAAAAGGGGACGTGGATTTTGTCGGGACGGCCAATGAGTTCGAGTCGCAGTTTCCGAACCTGGTGCTCAGCCATCCCTATGCCAATGACAAGCCCACATTAATCACCCGCAAGGGTGACGGCGGTGATTTGCCGGTTGACCTGAACGGCAAGACTATTGCCATGCTTTACCACTACATTTCCCCTGATGCCGTACGCGCTTTTTACCCTAAAGCCACCCTGCAACTTTACCCCTCCATGCTGAGCGCCATTGGTGCCGTAGCGTTTGGGCAGGCGGATGTTTATCTTGGTGATTCTGTCAGCGCCAATTACCTGATTAATAACAACTTTATAAATAATGTCGAGTTGGCGGACTTCTCGCGCATGGAAGTTCGCGACTTCAGTTTCGTCATGAACAGCGACAACCAAACCCTGATTCGTGTCGTCAATGCGGCCATTGCAGCGATTCCAGTGAGTGCGCGCATGGAAATCATGAACCGCTGGGGGGCGGGCGGGGAGAACATACCCGGCAAGCGGCGCCTGAATTTCAGTAGCAGCGAACAACGCTGGCTGGATGAGCATCCGAGTGTCCGGGTCAATGTAGTGGGTGGCTATCCGCCTTTGTCTTTTGTTAACAAAAATGGCGAGTTCGTAGGCATTGCCAATGATGTGTTGAGCAAAGTTTCGCTTCGCACAGGGTTGAAGTTTGATGTTCAGATAGTGCCGTCGGTTTCTGCGATGGTAGAGGCTGTCGGCAACAGTGATTCTGACTTCCTGGCAACACTCACTCCGAGTCCGGTGCGTGAGCGTGTGCTGCATTTCACTCGACCTTACCTGGCTTCGCCTTATGTGCTGATAGCCAAGGCCGAGGCCGATATTCCATTTGCACTCGAGCAACTGGCAGGTAAGCGGTTGGTGCTGACTCGTAACAATAATATGCACGAATGGCTGACGAGCAACTATCCAAACATCCGCTTGGTGGAAGCTGACGACTCAGAACACGCTATGAGTATGGTCCTCAGCGGGGAAGTTGACGCGATGGTCGGTACGCTGATCCTCAGCAGTCACATGATCAATCATCGCTTTGAGGGAAAGTTGCGCGTCGTCAGCACTGTCGGTAACGACTTCGCGCAGATGGCCTTCGCGACAAGTCGTGGGGCGTTGGAGCTCCATTCCATTCTCGACAAGGCACTGTTGAGTATCCCACCCGAGGAAATGGATGAAATCAGGAATCGCTGGCGTAACGACGTGATGGTCGAAGACAGCTATTGGGCGCGCAATAGAACGTTTATCGTCGAAGTGGTTTCCGGGTTTTTGGTGCTGTTGGCGCTGGCGCTGGTATGGATCGCCTACATGAAGGTGGCGTTGCGCAGGCGCGATGAGGCTGAGCGTGCACTCAATGAGCAACTGGAGTTTATGCGGGTCTTGATTGATGGCACCCCCCATCCGATTTACATCCGGGACCGCAATGGAATTCTGCTGATCTGCAACTCCAGTTACCTCAAGGTCTTTGGGGTAGACCGCGAGGAGGTGATTGGAAAGGGCAAAGTGAAGTTGCTCCACCCCGAGGACGCGAGCCGTTACGAGGAGGAATTTCAGCGGATCACCAGTACCGGCATGCCTATGGTTGAAGACCGTGTCATCAGGTTGCTGGATGACCGTGAACTGCAGATTTATCACTGGATGCTGCCGTACCGAAACAGTAATGGCGAAGTGGGCGGCGTGATTGCCGGATGGATCGACATCAGCGAACGCCAGGCGCTTGTCGAGCAGTTGCGTGAAGCAAAGCTGGTCGCCGACGAGGCCAAGGAACATGCCGATGATGCCAACCGGGCCAAAAGTCTGTTCTTGGCCACCATGAGTCATGAAATCCGCACGCCCATGAATGCGGTCATCGGCATGCTCGAGATTGCGATGAAAAAGGCTGATCAAGGCGTCACGGATCGGTTTGCCATTGAGGTTGCGTCTGGCGCGGCTCATGGCCTGCTGGACCTGATCGGCGATATTCTGGACATTGCCCGAATCGAGTCCGGACGTTTGTCTCTGTCGCCAGAGAGGGCCAATTTGCGTGAGCTGCTTGAGTCGGTATTGCGGGTATTCGAAGGTGTTGCCCGACAAAAACGTCTGAGCCTGATACTGGATCTGGACTTCCAGATGCCAAGTGATGTGCTTGTTGACCCTTTACGCTTCAAACAGATTGTTTCCAACCTGTTGAGTAACGCGATCAAGTTCACCCAGGACGGCCAGGTGCGATTGAGCCTGCAAGCCCGCCCCGCGAAAAATTCGCAGTTCATGGCCGTCGCCCTTGTCATTGAGGACACCGGTATTGGCATTTCGGATGAAGATCAGCAGAACTTGTTCAGCCCGTTTACCCAGGCCAGCAATAACACCCAGTGCGCGCGCAGTGGTTCAGGGTTGGGGTTGGTCATCAGTCGCACGCTGTGCGAAATGATGGGCGGGCGTTTGCTCATGAGCAGCGTTTTCGGCAAGGGAACAAAGGTTGAAGTCCATCTGAATTTGCCGGCGCTGGAGCCCCTGGCTGAATTGCCCGGGATGATGCCGTTCGATGTTGCCCTGCAACATCATGTGCTGAATGTGCTGGTCATTGACGACTATCCCGCCAATCGTCTGTTGTTGTCTCAGCAGCTAAGCCACCTCGGACACCGGGTGAGCGATGCCGAGGACGGCGCGCGAGGGCTGCAAGCCTGGCGCAGTCAGTGGTTCGATGTGGTGATCACCGACTGCAACATGCCAATGATGAATGGCTACGAGTTGACTCAGGTCATCCGTGAAGAGGAGCGTACCCAAGGTCGCGCACCGTGTTTGGTCCTGGGGTATACAGCAAACGCCCAGCAGGAAGAGCGGGTCCGTTGCATCGAAGCAGGCATGGACGATTGTCTGTTCAAGCCCATCGGGCTTGAGGAATTGAAGGCGTGCCTGGAGGCTGTAGCGCCCATGGACCGAGGTGAGGAGCAGACCTCGGTGCACGGCAGCAATGAGATTGACCTGAGCAGCCTTGAGCAACTGACTCGGGGCGACAAAGCGTCGATCAACAGCCTGATTGGTGATCTGTCCACGGCGAATGAAGAAGACATGGCGCGGTTGATTCAGTTGTTCACCAAGCATGACTTGAATGCATTGTCGGGCCTGGCTCACCGGGTGAAGGGGGGCGCGCGCATCATCCGGGCCCATCGACTGATTCAGTGCTGTGAGCAGCTTGAAGTGGTCTGCACGGGCCGGGACACTTCCCGATTGGCCGAGGCGGTAGATGAGCTGCAGCGGGAGATGGAGCAATTGGCCGAAAAACTGGACCTCTACGTGGCTTGAACGTAGAGGCTGGCGGGACAGTCTGTATGAAATCGCTGGCTGAGGATTTCATCCAGACTTCGACATCGCTCCTTAGACCGGAATCCATCGGGACACTGGAACCGAGCCTGGAATTTTAATTTCCAGGCTTCCCTTAAACTTGGTGTCAATGACCTCAAGCAAAGGGGCTGCTTGCATAATACCCAACTGAATAGGCGGAAGCTCCGAGCTGGCAATCATTAAAGACTTCAGCTCACTTAACGGACCTTTAACAGCCTTGGCGGCGGACAAGTCTTTCTCATGCAGTAAATCTGGAGATGCAAAGAACTCGGCCGTGTCGAGTCCCAGGGCGGGCAATAGACCGGGGTCTTCCAAATCAAATTCTGCATAATGTGTCATTGAAGCCAGAAACCTCCGCTCAGAAACCTTTCCGTCAATGGCTAACAAAAAGAACGTAAATGCGGTATTGCCCAGACGGTTCCAGTCGTCTTCGTTTGTATTGCTTCCTTGAGTTCTATTAAGCGTTTTGACGCCTGTATTAACCAGCTCAAAGTTCGGATTGATGGTGTTATAAGGTGGTGGTCCATCGACTGATTTTGTGTAGTGTCGGATGGCGAACTTCTTGTTTGATACTTTATCGATTTGTTTTTGACTGGCCTTCTTTTCGGAAAAACTCAGTGAGTCGTTTGTTACATCTTTCATGAGGGTGAAGGGCAACACTCTATCTGTTGCCGAATAACCGCTCTTGTATTTGTCGAGGATCTCTTGAGCGCTAGCAGATTTCCCGGAGTCTGAAGCGGGTGGAGTCGACTGTTTGGTAGCGCAAGCACCGGTGTGATTAGTCCTGCACTCAGGGCAGATCTTAGGTACTTGAAAAGGCTTCGGTTTTGCCATTACCGGTGGCGGCGCCGGTTTCACCGAGCCGGTTGGCGGAATGAAGGGGGATGTGAGTGCAGAGTTTGCCCCTTGGCCGAGTATTGCGCCTTCTTTTGATTTTTGATTACCCGGCGGATTGTTGGGATTCGCCGGGCGCAAAACACTAGGCATTGGACTGGAGGGCTTTGTCACAGTAGGCATACATTAGATCACTCTAGACTTTAGTGGTGGTGGGTCACGTCAAATCTTGTGGTTTTGGTTGTAGCAGAGAAGCCCTGCTTAACGTAATCCCTTTGCGTGGATGTGTGAATGCTTCACCAAATAGAGCGGTGAGAATGTAGGACTAAGCCCCTGCTTTTGTAGGAAATTTCCTACCGAAAGGGGCGTGGAGCGAAAGCGTGTCGAAATGTGTTTGTTAGGAAAGAGCGCTGGGAAATTTCCTACATTAAATACAAATCAACCTATCTAAAGTCGCCATTACGGCCTCGGGTAGTTCATCTGGGGGCACTCGACACGCTCAGCAGGAAACGCAATGAACAAGATATTCAAGTTGGTTTGGAATGCGACACTTAGTACCTGGGTTGTTGCTTCCGAACTTGCAACTTCCAAAACCAAGTCTTCAACGTTGGACAGCGGCGTCAAGAAGATGAGTTCCGCAACTAAGCTCGCCACGGCGGCACTGTTGTTTGGCGCCGGTTCCATCAACGTTGCTTCGGCTGCGCCAGGTAATACCTGCCTGGTTAACGGGACGTGGGTGACTGCCCCCTCGGCGCCAGGGGATAAGGCGCTCGCATGCGGCGAGGGAGCCAGCGCAGCGCAGGTCAATGACCTGGCGATTGGCACTACTGCGAAAGCTGATGGCGCTGTCGATGCTGATGGGCACGTGGGCGGCGCGATCGCCATTGGTACGAACTCAAAGGCGCAATTGTTCAACGCCATCGCGCTCGGTACTGGCGCGGCGGCCTATGGATCGCAGACCATGGCGCTGGGTCAAGGCGCGGTGTCGGGGGTGAGTGGCAACACCAGTATTGTTAAGTCTCTGGCGCTGGGTTTCGGGGCTCAGGCCACTGAAGGCTACACAGTGGGCATTGGTTCAGGCACCAAAGCCACCGGCTACAGTTCAGTCAGTATCGGTAATGCTCCGATTGCTTCGGGTGCGAACGGAATCGCGGTAGGTACCTGGACCATCGCATCGGGCATTAACAGCACGGGTATCGGTAACCTGGCGGTGGCGAGCGATTCGAGTGCCACGGCGGTAGGCGACAGAGCTAAAGCATCTGCGCTTAGCGCCATCGCGTTGGGCACGTCTGCTCATGCCGAGGGCAGTTCCAGCATTGCCATCGGCGCCGATAACGTGGTGACCGGCAGTGGCTCCGGTTCCATCGGTACCGGACTTACTTCCAATTTCAAAGGAATATCCGGCAACAACAGCTACGCCCTGGGTAACGGAAACACTGTCGCGAATAACAACACATTTGTGGTGGGCAATAACATCACTGCCACACAGGACAACAGTGTGGTGCTGGGCAACAAAAGCACCGACCGAGCGGCATTGGGTACGCCTACAGGCATCATCGATGGCACGACCTACAACTACGCGGGCGGCTCGCCGTCAGGTGTGGTGAGCGTGGGTTCCGTCAACGGCGAGCGCCAGATCATCAACGTAGCGGCGGGTCAGGTCAATTCCACCAGCACCGACGCCATCAACGGCAGCCAGCTGAACGCGACCAATCAGGCTCTCTCGGCTGTCGATGCCAATGCGGTCAAGTACGACGACAGCACCCACAACACCATCACCCTGGGGGGCGATACCTACGACAACAGTACCCACGTCGGTGGCACCAAAATCACCAACGTGGCCAATGGTGTCGCGGACAGCGATGCGGTGAACATGTCGCAGCTCAACCAGACCAACACGCAGGTGGCGACCAACACCACCAACATCAACAACCTGTCGAATGACGCGCTGCAGTGGGATTCCAGCCTGGGTGCTTTCAGTGCGAGCCATGGCGGTACCACCGTCAACAAGATTACCAACGTGGGGGCTGGTGATCTGAGCGCCAACTCCAAGGATGCGGTCAACGGTTCGCAGCTTTTTGCCTTGGGCCAGCAGGTTACCGGTATCGATAATCGGGTGACCAATATCGAAGGCAATATCAACAGCATCACCAACGGTGGGGGCATCAAGTATTTCCATGCCAACTCGGCGGGCGCTGACTCCGTGGCCAGTGGGGCCGAGTCGGTTGCCATCGGACCGAATGCCGTAGCGTCGGGCGCTGGCTCGGTGGCTTCGGGTAACGGTGCAAATGCTTCGGGCGGTAATGCGGTTGCGGTGGGCAACGGAGCCAAGGCGTCTGCCGATGGCAGCGTTGCATTGGGCAGCGGGTCCAGCGATGGCGGTCGTGGTGCGCAAACCTATACCGGCAAGTACTCTGGCGCCGATAACTCGACATCAGGAACCGTTTCTGTTGGCAACGCGGCAACGGGCGAAACCCGCACCGTCAGCAATGTCGCGGACGGTAAGGACGCCACCGATGCGGTGAACCTGCGGCAACTGGATGGCGCTGTGGCCGAGTCGAAGAAGTACACCGACGACTCGCTCAGCACGATCAACAACTCCGTCGTGAATCAGGACAAGCGGATTACCAGCGTCGACAACCGTGTGACCCAGGCAGTGACGAATGTCACTAATCTGCAGAACGGCACCGATGGCATGTTCCAGGTCAACAACACCAGCAACCTGCCAAAACCCTCAGCGACGGGCGAGGACTCGATGGCAGGCGGTGCGGGTGCCAAGGCCTCTGGCAAGAACAGCTCGGCCGTCGGCACCAACGCCATCGCCGCGGGTAACAACTCTACGGCAACGGGCAACGGCGCCAACGCAAAGGCGGATAACTCGGTAGCGTTGGGTGCCAACTCGGTCGCCGATCGTGCCAACAGTGTGTCGGTAGGCGCAGCAGGCAGCGAGCGCCAGATCACCAACGTGGCGGCCGGTACGGCGCCGACAGACGCGGTCAACCTGAGCCAGTTGAACAAGGGTGTGACGGACGCGACCAACAATGCCAATGCCTACACCAACTCGGTCTACAGCGCGTTGAACAAAGACATCAAGCAGTTGGATGACGACTTGAGTGCCGGTGTCGCCGGTGCAATGGCCATGGCGGCGCTGCCTCAGCCGTACGCCGCGGGTGCAAGCATGACCTCCGGTTCCATGGGCACCTATCGCGGTGAATCGGCGATGGCCTTGGGCGTGTCGCGGATCTCTGATAACGGCCGCTGGGTCACCAAGCTGCAAGCCACAACCAATACCCAGCGCGAATTCGGCGCATCGGTTGGTGTGGGTTATCAGTGGTAAGCCTTTCACGTTGATCCAGAGCCCGGCGTGAGCCGGGCTTTTTCTCCCTTTTTTATCCTGTCGAGAACTTTATGCAAAAGCTCAATAAATTAATGGTGCGTCTGCTGCTGGGCGGCTACGTGGCCGCGACGCTGGCAGCTTGTGGTACCAACCCAAGCCATGTCGATGCGAATGGCAAGTCCAGCGACCTGGCGTTCCCTGCGCTCAAGGATGCCAGCCGTACCGAAGGCAGTTATGTGAACGTGGAGAATTTGCGCAAGGTCGTGCCTGGCCTGACCAAGCCGCAACTTTATGAACTGATTGGTTTGCCGCACTTCTCCGAAGCCATGTTCAACGTCCGCGAGTGGGACTACATCTTCAAGTTCCCACAGCCCGGTACCCACGAGCCGCGGGTCTGCCAGTACAAGGTGATGTTCGACGACAATAAAGTCGCGCAGTCGTATGCGTTCTTGCCACAGACCTGTGCTCATGTGCTCGACAGCAACTTGTAGTAGTGAGCTACCCAAACGCTGAAACGCTGATGCAAAAAAGAAGGCCCCTGTGGGGCCTTCTTCGTTTCAAGCATTGGAAGTGTCTACAAACCCGCGGGGCAATTCAGTCAGCCCAAAGGCACAGGCGTCAGCCACGACAACAAATCGGCGCCGCTCATGGGGCGGGCATAGAAATAGCCTTGTCCTCTCGAGCAACCCAGCTCAAGCAGTTTGTCCCGTTGCTCCAGCGTTTCGATCCCCTCAACAACCACTGACATGCCCAACGAGTCACCCAGTGCGAGGATGCTGCTGATCACCGTCTGGCAGCGTTGTTCCTGCAAGGACCGCACGAACTCGGTGTCCAGTTTGATTTCATTGAACGGCAGCTGACATAAACGCTGGATCGAAGAAAACCCCGCGCCAAAGTCATCGATGGACAATTGGCAACCCATCATGCGCAGGCGTACCAGTGTTTCGAGGCTGGCCGCTGTTGCTTCCAGCAACCCGCTCTCGGTCAACTCAAACGTCAGGCCAGTGCCTGGGAGGTCGAAGTGATCCAGCATCGATTTGATCCGCTGCGTGAGTTGACCACCGGCCAACTGAGACGTTTGCAGGTTGAATGCAAAATTAAGGTCGATGTTCTTTTCGCTCAATTGCTTTTGCAGCGCCAAGGCCTGGTTCATCTGATCGAACATAAGCTCGTCCATCAGCCCGTCATGCTCAAGTGTCGGGATGAAGAACGCCGGTGACAAAATTCCCTGGATGGGGTGTAGCCACCGGGCGAGCACCTCGACGCCATAGATCTCGCCTGTGTGCAGATTGATTTTTGGTTGGTAATACGCCTTGATCTGCTGGTCATGCAAGGCATGGGCGACTTCCTGGCTGCCCGGCAGCTCAAGGTCCAGATCCGGGGCACGACTCGAGGGTTTGAACGTGCTTGCGGAGTACTTCGCCAGTAGCGGCGTCAATGCTTCCGGACGCAAGGGTTTGCCGGCATCGCCCAATAACTGCATGCCCAGTAAAGAAACGATTTTCTGTACCGAGCACCGCAGATCCGAAGACATCGAGCTGCAGATGATGATCGCGCCCACCAAATTGGAGTGGCTCGCCTGCTGCAGGAACTCCAGGCCATCCATACCATTCATGCGCAGATCGCACAGCGTGAAATCCACGGCGCCAACCTGCTGTAACAACGCCAGCGCCTGCTCTCCGTCTTCGGCTTCGAAGATCTCGGTGCACCCCAAATGTTGCAGCACCTTCACTGCAAACGCTCGCTGAAATGGATGGTCCTCTAGAACCAGTGCACGGAGCGGAAAGCTATTCATCGCAAATGATCTTCTATCCAAAATATCGTAAAAGAACCATTGGCTTTTAATAGCCCAGTGGCCTGAAAAAGTTGAATAGTGCCGCACTAACGCCCCATGGTTTGTAGGCATGAAGCCACTGAAATGTAGGAAAAATCCCAGTGATAGCCGGCTTCGAATTCGCGTGACCTAAGCGGCGTGTCATAACGGCCCACAATCAGGTAATCAAACGCCATGGTTCGCTGAACTCCACAAATAAGAGGTCACGACACAAAACCCTGTGAGAGCCGAGCTTGCTCTGGGAGTTAATCTAGGGTGCGAGGAAGGGGCGGGATTGATGGATGGCGACCAGTTGTCGAAGGAAATCATCAAGCGGCTGCGATGCCCGGCGTTGCACCGGGCATCACGTTGATACTTAAACGCGTTCGAAAATCGCTGCAATCCCTTGGCCGCCGCCGATGCACATGGTCACCAGCGCATAACGGCCGTTGGTGCGGTGCAGTTCGTGGATGGCTTTGGTGGCAATGATCGCGCCGGTTGCGCCGACCGGGTGACCCAGGGAAATACCCGAACCGTTCGGGTTGACCTTGGCCGGGTCGAGGTCCAGTTCCTGGCTGACCGCACAGGCCTGGGCGGCGAAGGCGATGTTGGCTTCGATCACGTCCATGTCGGCGACGGTCAGGCCGGCACGCTTGAGCGCCAGGCGGGTGGCCGGCACCGGGCCGAGGCCCATCAGTTCCGGTTCAACACCGGCGTGGGCGTAGCTCACCAGACGAGCCAGCGGGCGCAGATTGTTGCTCTGCACCGCGGCGCCGGTGGCCATGACCAGCGCAGCGGCGCCGTCGTTCAGGCCGGAAGCGTTGCCGGCCGTTACCGAGCCGTCTTTCTTGAACGCTGGCTTCATGCCCGCCAGTTGTTCCAGCGTGGTAGCGCGAGGGTGCTCGTCGACGCTGAACAGCTTGGTCTCTTTGCGATCACGGATTTCCACGCCAACGATTTGCTCGCTGAAGTAGCCATTGGCGATGGCGAAGGCCGCGCGCTTCTGGTCTTCCAGGGCCAGGGCGTCTTGCATTTCACGGGTGATGCCGTTGCGCTCGGCGACGTTCTCGGCAGTGATGCCCATGTGAATGCCGTGGAACGGGTCATGCAGGATGCCCAGCATGTAGTCGATGGCCTGGATGTTGCCCATGCGCGCACCCCAACGGGCGGCCGGCATGATGTAAGGCCCGCGGCTCATGGATTCGGCACCGGCACCGACGACGATGTCGGCATCGCCCAGCATCAGGGTTTGCGCGGCATTGATGATCGCTTGCAGGCCGGAACCGCACAGGCGGTTGACGTTGTAGGCCGGGGTCTCTTTCGGGATGCCGGCGTTCATCGCGGCAACGCGGGAGATGTAGGCGTCGCGGGTTTCGGTCGGGATCACGCTGCCCATCACCAGATGGCCAACTTGTGCCGGGTCTACGCCGGAGCGTTGCAGGGCAGCCTTGACGGCCGTGGTCGCGAGGTCGGCCAGCGGAACGTCTTTGAGCGAACCGCCAAAGGTGCCGATGGCGGTACGCGCGGCGCTGACAACAAAAATATCCGGGGTGTTCATTACGGCTTTCCTCTTGGTGAATGCTTTTCTGTACTGCGATTGAGTAGGGCGGTCAACGCTGTTTGCGCTTCAGGTGTCTTGAGGCGTTCGATGAACAGCAGGTTTTCCTGACGAATAGTGGCTTGCAGCTCCGGCAATGACGCCTGTTTGAGCAGTTGCCGGGTTTGGCGCAGTGAGTCCTGCGGCATGGCGAGCAGGCGTCGGGCCAGGTTTTGCGCGGCGTCGAGGCATTGTTGGCCGTCGTCGAACAGCTCGTTGGCCAGGCCACAGGCGACCGCCGCCGCGCCGTCGAGGCTGTCGCCCCACAGCAGCAGGCGGGCGGCGCGGGCGTGACCGATCAGGCGCGGCAACAACTGGCTGGCGCCGAACTCCGGGCACAGGCCCAGGTTGACGAACGGCACGCGCAGCTTGGCGTTTCGCGTCACCAGCACCTGATCGCAATGCAGCAGCAGGGTGGTACCAATGCCGATGGCCGCGCCGCACACGGCGGCGATCAACGGTGTTTGCAGGTGAATGACGACTTTCATCAGGCGAAATGCCGGGCTGTCCAGATGGGTCGGCGGATGTTCGAGAAAATCCGCCAGATCGTTACCACTGGTGAAGCAGGTGGTGCCGCCGGTGATCACGATCACGCCGACATCTGGGTCTTCATCCGCCGCCAGCAACTGGTCGGCCAACTGCGTGTACAGGCTGTTGTTCAGCGCGTTGAGCTTGTCGGGGCGGTCGAGCGTGAGCGTCAAAACGCCTTCGTTTCGTTGTTGTTTGATCAGCTCAGTCATGGAATGCCCCGCCTGTTTTGTCCGGCAGCCACTCTAAGCGCCCGACGGGCGCGGGAGCTATGACAAAACGAGTCAACGAAACTGCTGCTTTTTGCCATGTTTTCGCCGCAGAGTTGGTCGGCAAAACGGCTCACACACCCATTCGGGGTATGGTGCCGTTGGCCCGATCGCTCAATAGTGGCATCAACCGGTCGTCCAGAACCGACTTCGCTTGATAAGGTGAATTTGCTATGCGCAAGGCCCTCATGGTGATTTCCAGTCTGTTGCTAGTTCCGCTGACACTCAATGTGCACGCCGCCACTGACGTGAACGAAAACAATACGCTGCGGTTGTATAACTGGGCGGACTACATCGGCGAAAAGACCATTGCCGACTTTGAGAAAGCCTCCGGGATCAAGGTGATCTACGACACGTTCGATGCCTACGAAACCGTCCAGGCCAAGTTGCTCACCGGGCACTCCGGTTACGATCTGGTGGTATTGAATGCCTCCCTTGCGCCGCCCTTGATCAAGGCCAAAGTGTTCCAGCCGCTGGACAAGAAGTTGCTGCCGGGCTGGACCAACCTTGACCCGAAAGTCTTGCAGGACTTGCAGGGCTTTGATGCCGGCACCGTGTATTCCGCGCCGTACACCTGGGGCAGCAACGGCATCACCTACAACGTCGACAAGATCAAGGAACGCATGCCGGACGCGCCGATTGGTTCGCTGGCGATGATCTTCGATCCGAAAATCGTCTCGCGCTTCGCCGACTGCGGCGTCACCCTGGTTGATGCACCTACCGAAGTGATTCCGCTGGCCTTGAAGTACCTGGGGCGAGACCCGCGAAGTGCATCGCCGGAAGACTTGAAAGCCGCGCAGGACTTATTGCTGTCCGTGCGGCCGTACATCAAGAAGTTCGACTCGGTGAACTACCTGACCAGCCTGCCCAACGGCGACGTGTGCATGGCCATGACCTGGTCCGGCGACTACGCCACCGCCATGGCCCGGGCCGAAGAAGCCAAGTTGAAGATCAAACTGGCCTACTTCATTCCCAAGGAAGGTTCGCTGATCTGGTTCGACAACATGTACATCCCGGCCGATGCGCCACACGTGGCCAATGCGCACAAGTTCCTTGAGTACTTGATGCAGCCACAAGTGATGGCGGACGTCACCGACTACATCCACTACGCCAACAGCAACGCGGCCGCCACGCCGTTGCTCAATGCCGATGTGCGCAGCAATCCGGCGATCTACCCCGATGAAGAAACCCGCCAGCGCCTGTTTCCGCAAAAAACACAGGACGCGAAAGAGATGCGCGCCATCACCCGCGTCTGGAGCACGGTGAAGAGCGGGATCTGAACACTAAACCTGTGGGAGCGAGCCTGCTCGCGAAAGCGGTGTATCAGGCAACAACGATGTCGAATGACACTCCGTCTTCGCGAGCAGGCTCGCTCCCACAGGAGTTGTGTAGTGATCTTTCATTTCGTTTACCCCTTCGGTTTGAGGTTTTTGTATGGCTACTCCAACGTTGACAGCACTGCCGGCCGTTGATGACGCCCAGTTGATCAAGGCTGACAAGGCCCACTACATGCACGGCTACCACGTGTTCGACGAGCACGCCGAACAGGGCGCACTGAACATTGTGGCCGGTGACGGCGCCTATATTTACGACGCTCACGGCAACCGTTTTCTCGATGCGGTCGGCGGCATGTGGTGCACCAACATCGGCTTGGGCCGCGAGGAAATGGCCCTGGCGATTGCCGATCAGGTGCGGCAACTGGCGTATTCGAACCCGTTTTCCGACATGTCCAACAACGTCGCCATCCAGTTGTGCGAAAAACTCGCCAGCCTGGCGCCGGGCGATCTCGATCATGTGTTCCTGACCACTGGTGGCTCCACTGCTGTGGACACTGCGTACCGGCTGATTCAGTACTACCAGAACTGCCGTGGCAAACCGGAGAAGAAGCACGTCATCGCCCGATTTAACGCGTACCACGGCTCCACTACGCTGACGATGTCGATCGGCAACAAGGCCGCCGACCGCGTGCCGGAATTCGATTACGCCAATGACAAGATCCATCACGTGTCCAACCCCAACCCGTACCGGGCGCCGGATGGCATGGACGAGGCGCAGTTCCTCGAGTTTCTGATCCAAGAGTTCGAAGACAAGATCCTCGCCATCGGCGCGGACAAGGTCGCGGGCTTCTTTGCCGAGCCGATCATGGGCTCGGGCGGGGTGATCATTCCGCCCAAGGGCTACTTGAAGCGCATGTGGGAAGTCTGCCAGCGCTACGACATTTTGTTTGTCGCCGATGAAGTCGTGACCTCGTTCGGGCGTCTGGGCAAATTCTTCGCCTCTTATGATCTGTTCGATGTGCAACCGGACATCATCACCACCGCCAAAGGCCTGACTTCAGCGTATCTGCCGCTGGGCGCGTGCATCTTTTCCGACCGTATCTGGAAAGTCATCGCCGAGCCCGGCAAGGGCCGCTGCTTTACCCACGGCTTCACCTACAGCGGACACCCGGTGTGCTGCACGGCGGCGCTGAAAAACATCGAGATCATCGAACGGGAAAACCTGCTGGAGCATGTCGAGGTGGTCGGCGCCTACCTCGAAGAACGCCTGGCAACCCTCAGCGACTTGCCGTTGGTGGGCGATGTGCGCTGCCAGAAGTTCATGGCCTGCGTGGAGTTCGTGGCCGACAAACGCACCAAGGCGTTGTTCGGCGATGAGGTCAACATTGGCGAGATGATTCACTCCCGAGCCCAGGCGCGAGGGTTGCTGGTGCGGCCGATCATGCACCTCAACGTGATGTCGCCGCCGCTGATCCTGACCTGCGCCCAGGTCGATGAAATCGTCGAGATCCTGCGGGTGTGCATTCTTGAAGTGGCGGCCGAGCTTGAGAAAAGCGGCCAGTACGTCGGGCAATGAGTTCGGTCAATCGGCGGTTACCCGGCGTCGGTTCTCCCGCTAGACTGCGGGGCATGAGCAAACCCAACGACGATACGCTGATCGCATTGCCCTTCGGGGCCTTGCACAAATGGCACGGCGACATGCGCGAGGCATTCGCCAATGTCGACGCGCCTGATGCGCTGCATTACCTGGCGTCGGCGTTCGGGCATCTGGTGTCCATCGAATCGGTGATGATCAGCCTCGAACACAAGGACCGCGCGCCGCAGTTGCTGTACCAGCGCGGTATCCCGGAGCAGTACCGGGACTCGATCATCGACCGCTATTTTTCCGGTGGCTACTTGCTCGACCCGTTTTGCCTGGCGGTGGAGCAGGGCCTGGCCGAAGGGTTTTATCACCTGGAGGAAATCGCCCCGGACAACTTCTTCGACAGCGAGTACTACAAGACTTATTACTTGAAGACCGGGTGTTCGGAGGACAGTTTTTACCTGATCGATACGGGGCATGACAGTCAGGTGTCGGTCAGCCTGTTTCAGGGGTTTGGCGGGGAAAGCCTGCGGGCGGAACAACTGAATCTGTTGCGCGCGGTTGAGCCTTTGGTTCGGGAATTTATCAGCGAGTTTGGCCGTCGTGGGCTGGTGCAAAGCGCAGTCACTGAAAGTGACGACCTGAAGCAACGCGTGCAATCCGCCTTCGAAAACTTTGGCTGCGACTTGCTGACCGAGCGCGAGCGGGAAGTGGCGCACATGGTGCTCAGGGGGCATTCCGTGAAGTCCACGGCCAGCCAGATGAGCATCTCGCCGGAGACGGTGCGCATGCACCGCAAGAATCTGTATCTGAAACTGGAAGTCGGGTCGCAGTCGGAGTTGTTTGCGCTGTTTATCGAGTGGTTGCGCCAGCACTAACCCAAATCTACAACCCACCGCCCCCCTGTGGGAGCGAGCCTGCTCGCGAAAGCGGTGTGTCAGGCAACATTTAAGTCGACTGACACTCCCTCTTCGCGAGCAGGCTCGCTCCCACAGTGGTGGTGGGGTGACCACAAGAATTGTGGTCAGTCCTCGCGTTTAACGACCAGGGTCAAAATGTCGTAACTGGCGACCAACTCACCCAGTTGGTTCGTGACCTCCACATCCCACGCCACCACCCCTTGCGGGATGCCTTGCGGGCTCTTCTTGCCCTGATCGATCTTGCGCTTGCAGGTCAACCGCGCCTGAATCGTGTCGCCAATTCCCACCGGATTGATAAAGCGCAACGTATCCAGGCCATAGTTGGCCAACACCGGCCCCGGCGCCGGGGAGACAAACAACCCGGCCGCGGCCGACAGCACGAAGTAACCGTGGGCAATACGCTTGCCGAACTGCGATTCCTTGGCGGCGATGTCGTCGAAGTGCATGTAGAAGTGGTCGCCGGACAGGCAACCGAAGTTCACCAGATCAGCCTCGGTCACAGTGCGACGGTGCGTGAGCAACGACTCGCCAATCTGCAAATCCTGGAAGAAACGGCGGAACGGATGCACTTCGGTTTCGATGACCTTGGCGCCGCGCACGTATTCACCGGTAACGGCCGCCAACATGGTTGGCGAACCTTGTACGGCTGCGCGTTGCAGGTAATGTTTCACCGCGCGCAGACCGCCGAGTTCTTCACCACCACCGGCACGACCCGGGCCGCCGTGCTTGAGTTGCGGCAATGGTGAACCGTGACCGGTGGATTCGGCGGCGGACTCGCGATCCAGCACCAGCAAACGACCGTGCCAGGCCGCTGCCACCGGGATCGCTTTGGCGGCAATCTGTGGATCCTTGGTGATCAAACTCGCCACCAGGCTGCCTTTGCCGCGAGCGGCCAGCGCCAGGGCTTCGTCCAGATCGTCGTAGGCCATCAAAGTGCTGACCGGGCCGAACGCTTCGATGTCGTGCGCGCCACCTTCGGCGTGCGGGTCGCGGGCTTGCAGCAGGGTCGGGGCGAAGAACGCGCCCTGGCTGACGTTCTCGCCGCGCGGTTCGAAACCGTCACGGGCGCCGAACAGCAGGTCGCTGCTCTGCAACAGGCTTTCCAGGCGTTCGGCGACGTCTTTTTGCTGATCGTGGGAAGCCAGCGCGCCCATGCGTACGCCTTCCACCGACGGGTCGCCGACCACGACTTTCTTCAGGCGATCACGCAAGCGCGTCGCAACCGCGTCGATGTGTTTGGCCGGCACGATGGCGCGGCGGATGGCGGTGCATTTCTGCCCGGCCTTGGTGGTCATCTCGCGGGCGACTTCCTTGATGAACAGCTCGAACTCTTCGTCGTCCGGGGTCACGTCCGGGGCGAGGATCGCGCAGTTCAGCGAGTCGGCTTCGGCGTTGAACGGTACCGAGTTGCGGATCAGGTTCGGGTTGACGCGCAGCTTGGCGGCGGTGTCGGCGGAACCGGTGAAGGTCACCACGTCCTGGCCTTGCAGGCGGTCGAGCAGGTCACCGGTGCCGCCGATGATCAACTGCAAACTGCCCGCTGGCAGTAAGCCGGATTCGTCCATCAGGCGCACCACGGCTTCGGTCAGGTAGCTGGTGGCGCTGGCCGGTTTGACGATGCACGGCATGCCGGCAAGAAAGCTCGGTGCAAACTTTTCCAACATGCCCCAAATCGGGAAGTTGAAGGCGTTGATGTGCACGGCCAGGCCGCCACGCGGCACCAGAATATGGGTGCCGGCGAAGGTGCCGAGTTTGCTCAGCTGCATCGCCGGGCCTTCGTGGACGATGTTGCCCGACGGCAATTCCCGCGAACCGAGGCTGGCGTAAGTGAAGAGGGTGCTGTTGCCGCCTTCGATGTCGATCCAGCTGTCGGCACGGGTCGCGCCGCTGTGGTGGGAGATCGCGTAGAGCTGTTCCTTGCGCTCGCTCAGGTACAAGGCCAGGGCCTTGAGGCGTTGGGCGCGTTGCTGGAAGTCCAGCGCCATCAAGCCACTGATGCCTTGGCGACGACCGTGTTCGACGGCTTCGGCGAAGTCCGGACGTTCTTCGTGAGTGCGGGCGATTTCATGGCCGTCGATGGCGCTGCGCAGCACCTGGGCACCGTGTTGACCGATCCAGCGACCGGCGATGAAACTTTGCAGGGTAGGGGCTTGGGACATGGCATTGACTCTCAAAAGTGTTGAAAACGCCGCACATCCACTGTGGGAGCGAGCTTGCTCGCGATGAGTGTATGACAGTCGATATTTATGCTGACTGACCCAACGCTATCGCGAGCAAGCTCGCTCCCACAGGGTTTGCGGTGTTCTTGTAAATGGGGTGTTCAGAGCTGATCGAAATCGAGCACCACTTTGTCGCTGATCGGGAACGCTTGGCACGACAGCACATAGCCGGCGGCCACTTCGTAGTCTTCCAGGGCGTGGTTGCTGTCCATTTCCACTTCGCCTTCGATGACCTTGCATTTGCAGGTCGAGCACACGCCGGCCTTGCACGAGTACGGCAGTTCAGCGCCCTGGGCGTTGCCGGCGTCGAGGATGCTCTGACTGTTGCGCGGCAGGTCGAACGCCAGGGCGCGGCCGTCGCTGATGACGGTGATCTGGCTGACCGCTGCATCCACTTGCCGGGCCGCCTCGCGGGCTTCGCGTTTTTGTTGGCTGCCGGCGGCGGCAAACAATTCGAAATGAATGCGTTCCGGCGCCATGCCCTTGGCCTTGAGGCTGTCGCGCACGGTCTCGGTCATTTCCTGCGGGCCGCAGATGAAGGCTGCATCGAGGGCTTTGACGTCGAGCCAGCGGCTGAACAGTTGCTCGCATTTCTCGGCGTTGATCCGGCCGTTGTACAGGTCGACGTCCTGCTGTTCGCGGCTGAACACGAAGATCAGGTTCAGGCGCTGCAAATAACGGTTTTTCAGGTCTTCCAGCTGTTCGCGAAACAGCGCGCCGGAGCTGGAACGGTTGCCATACAACAGCGTGACGCGACTGTGCGGTTCGGTTTCCAGGGTGGTCTTGATGATCGACAGGATCGGCGTGATGCCGCTGCCAGCCGCGACCGCCAGGTAGTGGCCGTGGCGTGCCGGATCAAGTTCGACACAGAAATGCCCGGCGGGCGGCATGACGTCCAGGCTATGCCCGGCTTTCAATTGCTCGTTGGCGAACGCGGAAAAACGTCCACCGGCCACCCGCTTGACCGCGATGCGCAGTTCACCGTCGTTGACCCCGGTGCAGATCGAGTAGGAGCGACGCACTTCTTCGCCATCCAGCTGAGTGCGCATCACCAGGTGCTGGCCCTGGGTGAAGTGAAAGCTGTCTTGCAGGTGCTGCGGAATCTCGAAGGCAATGGACACCGCGTCACGGGTCTCGGTGCGCACGTCCTTGATGGTCAGGCTGTGAAATTTACTCATTATTGTTCTCCAGCTGGGACGGCCGATTGCCGCTCAGATGCACTTGAAATAGTCGAACGGCTCGCGGCAATCGACGCAGCGGTACAACGCCTTGCATGCAGTGGAACCGAACTCGCTGAGCACTTCGGTGTGCGCGCTGCCGCACTGCGGGCAGACGATCACCGGGCTTTCGCCAAGCAGGCTGCGCTTGCTGGTGCTGCCCTCCGGCGGGGCGATGCCGTAGGCGCGCAGGCGTTCGCGGCCAATATCGCTGATCCAGTCGGTGGTCCACGCCGGGGTCAATTTGCGTTCCAGTTGCGGCGCCTTGAACCCGGCCAGTTCCAGGGCGTCACGGATATCGCTTTCGATCACTTCGGTGGCGGGGCAGCCGGAGTAGGTCGGCGTGACCACCACGTGCAAGTGCCCGGCCTGCCAGTCGAGATCGCGCACGATGCCGAGGTCGACCACGCTGACCACCGGCACTTCCGGGTCCATGACCTCTGCCAAAATCGCCCACGCGGCGGCCAGGTCGGTCGGTTGTGCTGGCCGGGCGCCAAGGTCGCTGGCGATCAACTCACCAGGTCGCATCGGGGTACGCTCGTGGCAGGAACTGCATTTCGGCCAGCAGAATGCCGAGGTGTTCGGTGTGCAGGCCCTTGCGTGCATTCAGGTAGAAATAGTTGGCCGCGTCCGGTACGGGCAGGGTGGCGCTGGCGAAAATCTCGCTGACCTTGGCTTGCCAGACAGTGGCGACTTGCGCGGTGTCCGGGGTAATGCCGGCGTCGCACAGGCGTTGCTCGCTGTCGTCGGCGCTGGTCAGTTCGACGGTGAAGCGCCAGACCTCAGGAGTCGCGGCCAACATGCGGCGATGGCTTTCTTCCGTGCCGTCACCCAGGCGCTCGACCCACTCGCCGGAGCGGCGCAGGTGATAGGTGACTTCCTTGACGGCTTTGGCGGCGATCCCGGCGATGCGTTCGTCGCTGGACTGGCTCAAGCCGCTGAGCACTGGCAGGTGCCAGGCGTCATAGAGGAATTGCTTGAGGATGGTCACCGCGTAATCGCCGTTCGGTTGTTCCACCAGCAACAGGTTGCGGTAGGCGCGCTCGTCACGGCGGAATGCCAGGTCATCGGCGCTGCGGCCATCGTTCAGCAGTTCGGCGGCGTACTCCAGCCAGTTGCGCGCCTGGCCCACCAGGTCGAGGCCGACGTTCATCAGCGCCAGTTCTTCTTCCAGCGCCGGGGCCTTGCCGCACCATTGGCACAGGCGCTGGCCCTGGATCAGGGCGCTGTCGCCGAGGCGCAGCAGGTATTCGATCAGATCAGTCTGGTTGTTCATGGTCGACCTCACATGTGCCCGACTTCGGCCGGCAGCTCGTAGAAGCTGGCGTGGCGGTAGACCTTGTCGTCCGACGGATCGAACAGCGGGTCTTTTTCATCCGGCGACGAAGCGGTGATCAGCGCCGATGGCACGACCCACAGGCTCACGCCTTCACTGCGCCGGGTGTACAACTCGCGCGCATTCTCGATGGCCATGGTGGTGTCGGCGGCATGCACGCTGCCGACGTGCTTGTGGTTGAGGCCGTGCTTGCTGCGCACGAAGACTTCAAAAAGGGTCCATTCAGACATTTCAATGACTCCACATCAGGTGGCCGATCAGGCGGCGTTCTTGTTCTGTTTTTTGCGGGCGTGGGCGACGGCGGCTTCGCGAACCCAGGCGCCGTCTTCGATCGCCTTGCGGCGGGTGGCGACGCGTTCCTGGTTGCACGGGCCGTTGCCCTTGAGCACTTCGTAGAATTCGCTCCACTGGATCTCGCCGAAGTCGTAGTGGCCGGTGTCGGCGTTCCACTTCAGGTCCGGGTCAGGGCAGGTGCAGCCCAGCAGTTCCAGCTGCGGGATGGTCTGGTCGATGAAGCGCTGGCGCAGTTCGTCGTTGCTCTGGCGCTTGATTTTCCAGGCCATGGATTGCGCGCTGTTTGGCGAGTGTTCGTCGCTTGGGCCAAACATCATCAGCGACGGCCACCACAGGCGGTTGATCGCGTCCTGGACCATGTCTTTTTGCGCCTGATTACCGTGGCGCATCATGGTCAGGAGGATTTCGTAGCCTTGGCGCTGGTGGAAACTTTCTTCCTTGCAGATGCGCACCATGGCCCGGGAATAGGGGCCGTAGGAGGTGCGCTGCAATACCACCTGGTTGACGATGGCGGCACCGTCGACCAGCCAGCCCACTGCGCCCATGTCGGCCCAGTTCAGCGTCGGGTAATTGAAGATGCTCGAGTATTTGGCTTTGCCGCTGTGCAGCTTGGCGATTTCTTCATCGCGGTCGGCGCCGAGGGTTTCCATGGCGCTGTAGAGGTAGAGGCCGTGGCCGGCTTCGTCCTGGATCTTGGCCATCAATTGCAGTTTGCGTTTGAGCGATGGGGCGCGGGTGACCCAGTTGCCTTCGGGCAGCATGCCGACGATTTCGGAGTGGGCGTGTTGGGAGATCTGCCGGATCAGGGTCTGGCGATAGGCATCTGGCATCCAGTTCTTGGCTTCGATCTTGATTTCTGAATCGATTTTTTCCTGGAAGGCGCGTTCCTGGTCGGACATTTCCGACAGGTCTTTGATGCGCTTTACGCCGGTTTCTACGAGCTGTGCGTACATTTTGGGTCTCCCGCCGTGAATCTGTTTGATGGCATGGAGAACTTTATAAGCGATACAGAAACTAATATCAAACAGAAAATGGTGTGTCGTATGTGTTTTTGTATCGCTTTGGGATGGACGGTTGGTTTGGGTGTATATCCGGTTCTTTGGTAACGGCGGGTTATGGTTCCGCTCTTACAGCGGGTCACTTTGGAAAAGCCCCAAAGTAACCAAAGGGCTTTTGCCCCTTTCGTTCGGTGCCTCGCCTAGGCTCGGCATGCCCTCGCTCCGGTCCTGCTCCGTGGGCCCGCCGCCATCGGCCATCCATGGCCGGGGGCGGCTAACCCGGCATCCTTGCCGGGTTGCCCACTGCGCAGAACCTGCGCTCGGCCTCTCGAGGGGGCGGTGCGTCAAGATCAAAAGCTGCAGCGAGCTAACGCTCGGCCTTGAGTGGTGAGGAGCGAAAGCATTGCGCCGATTTTTTGTGGGAGCGAGCTTGCTCGCGATGCTTTTGATCGTTTCCACACTCCGCGACACCGGTGCCTTCGACTTCTGGACAGCCTGATGGCTACTTAGTAGCATCCGCCGCATACGGATTTTCTCCTGCGCGTCGACTGACGCGGGTCTATCAAGGAATCGAAATGCACACGTTCACCCATGGCGATAAATCGGTTGTTTTCACTGTCCTGAGCGGTGAAGTGGTGGGCAGCGAAAAGCTCAGCGAAACCCGCGTGACGTCCACTGGCGGCGTTCATGTGAATGGCAAGGACAGTGAAGTGACGCCGGTGCGCGTCAGTTCGGTGTCGATCATTAATCATGAGTTCTGGGTCAAAACCCCGGACGGCGTCGAGCACGATGTGAAGCTGCGCGGCGTGGATATTCCGTTGCGCACCGGCCAGGACATCTCGTTGATCAGTGCCTTGAAAAAGGACGGTTCGCCGCTGCACACCATTCTGCAGAACCACACGGCGGCCAAGCGTTGGGTGCTGCGTGACGCCAACGCGCTGCATACGGAGCTGGAGCTGGCGCCCTTCAACTGGAAGACCGTGATGATCGTGTCCGGGTTGTGCGTCGCCGGCCTCGCTACAGGCGGGCTGGGCATCCTGGCGGGGGCGGGGTATTTTTGCTACGCGTGGTACCAGGGCTCCCAGCGCAAGAAACTGCTGGTCAGCGATTTGAATGCCTACATCGACAAACTGGAAACTGCAGTCGGTAATCGCGGCCGGGCGCCAAGTCCTGCTCAAGTAGTGCAACCTGCCCAGGTAGAACTCTTTGTCGAAGCAGACATCGTGATTGAAGAAGAAAGCCCTGTTCAGCAAGAGAAAGCGGTCGAGGCCAGCGTTGATGCTCCGGCGCAAAGCCAACCGCTGAACAGCGACAGCGTACGTAGGGCTTTGTCGCGCAAGCTCTGAAGACGGAACGCGGAGCGTCCCCGGCGGCATTCCCACGCAGAGCAGGGGAACGATCAAAAGCATCGCGAGCAAGCTCGCTCCCACAATGGAACGGTGTACGGCTTTTGCTCCCCACCACTCAACAGGCCGAGCGTTAGCTCGCCTGCAGCTTTTGATCTTGAGGCACCGCCCCCTCGAGAGGCCGAGTGGAGGTTCTGCGCAGTGGGCAACCCGGCATGGATGCCGGGTTAGCCGCCCCCGGCCATGGATGGCCGATGGCGGCGGGCCCACGGAGCAGGACCGGAGCGAGGGCATGCCGAGCCTAGGCGAGGCACCGAACGAAAGGGGCATGAGCCCTTTGGTTACTTTGGGGCTTTTCCAAAGTGACTCGCTGTAAGAGCGAAACCAATAGAAGCCCTGACCGCAGAAACGGATATGTACAGCTGATAGAAAATGGTCGCCTGCCAGAAAGCTTTCGCGAGCAGGCTCGCTCCCACAGGGGGAAGTTGTGGTCCGGCCAAAAAAAACCCCGCAAAAGCGGGGCCATAAAGGGTGCAGCAGTCATGCTTTAGGGCGCTTATCCATCACGTGACAAGCCTTACCCTCAGAACGCTTGATCGAATGCATCGGCTGCAAAACGATCCGCGAACTGATCCCGATATACGTCTTGATATGCCGACTCAACTCGCCACAAACAGCCTTCTGCTGCTCATCGCTCAAATGCTGATGCTCCGCCTTGAGCTCCACATGCACATCAACACTGTCCAGATTCCCATTGCGATACAGATGAATCTCATAAGACTCTGAAAGCTGTTTGATCTTCAGCACCTGCTCCTCGATCTGCGTCGGAAACACGTTGACCCCGCGAATAATCAACATGTCATCACTGCGCCCGGTGATCTTGTCGATCCGTCGCATCGGCCGCGCCGTCCCCGGCAGCAGACGCGTCAAATCGCGGGTGCGATAGCGAATCATCGGCAACGCTTCTTTACTCAGCGAGGTAAACACCAGCTCACCCATCTGCCCGTCCGGCAGCACTTCGCCGGTGACCGGGTCAATGATTTCGGGGTAGAAATGGTCTTCCCAAATCGTCGGCCCATCCTTGGTTTCGGCGCACTCCATGGCGACACCCGGCCCCATGATTTCCGACAGGCCATAAATATCCAGCGCCGTAATGCCCAAACGGTTCTCGATGGCACTGCGCAGCTTGCCAGTCCACGGCTCGGCACCGAAGATGCCCAAACGCAGGGCCAGCTTGTGCGGGTCGATGCCCTGGCGCTCGATCTCATCGGCAATGTTGAGCATGTAGGACGGCGTGACCATGATGATGTCCGGCTGGAAATCCTTGATCAGCTGCACCTGTTTCTCGGTCTGGCCGCCGGACATCGGAATCACCGTGCAGCCCAGGCGCTCGGCGCCGTAGTGCGCGCCGAGGCCGCCGGTGAACAGGCCGTAGCCATAGGAAATATGCACCTTGTCGCCGCGACGACCACCCGCCGCACGGATCGAACGGGCGACCACGTTGGCCCAGGTGTCGATGTCGTTCTGGGTGTAGCCGACGACAGTCGGTTTGCCGGTCGTGCCGCTGGAGGCGTGCAGGCGCACCACTTCGTTCATCGGTACGGCAAACATGCCGTAGGGATAGTTATCGCGCAGGTCGGTCTTGGTGGTGAACGGAAACTTCGCCAGGTCTTCCAGGGACTTGATGTCATCCGGGTGCACGCCCAGCGCATCGAAGCGCTGACGGTACAGCGGCACATTGTTGTAGGCGTGGTTCAGGCTCCAGCGCAGGCGATCCAGCTGGTGTTGACGCAGTTCGTCGATGCTGGCGGTTTCCAGCGGGTCCAGCACAGGATCAAGCACGGCTTTGGCAATTGGCATGTTCATGAATTCACTCGAATTGTTTTTGTGTTTCAGCCCGGCTGCCGCTGGGCTTTGAGTGCATGCCCCAAGGATACCTCTGGGCTCCTTGGGAATCGCAGTTCTTTAGTCGGATAGTCGCTCGATGATCAGCGCGATGCCCTGGCCGACGCCGATGCACATGGTGCACAAGGCGTAGCGGCCCTTGCGTTCCTCAAGCTCATGCAGGGCGGTGGTCACCAGGCGCGCGCCACTCATGCCCAGCGGATGACCGAGGGCAATCGCGCCGCCGTTCGGGTTCACACGCGGGTCGGTATCGCTCAGGCCCAGTTCACGCAACACCGCCAGACCTTGTGCGGCGAAGGCTTCGTTGAGTTCGATCACGTCCATGTCGGCCAGGCTCAGGTTGGCCAGTTCCAGCACTTTGCGCGTCGCTGGCACCGGGCCGATGCCCATGATGCGCGGCTCGACACCGGCGGTGGCCATGGCGACCACCCGACCACGGGCCTTCAGGCCGTGGCGTTTGGCGACTTCCGGGCTGGCCAGCAGCAGCGCGCAGGCGCCGTCGTTGACCCCGGAGGCGTTGCCGGCGGTGATGCTGCCGCCTTCGCGAAACGGTGTGCCGAGTTTCTGCAATTGCTCCAGCGTGGTATCGCCACGCGGGTGCTCATCGTGTTCGACGACTTTGGCCGGACCTTTGCGCTGGGGAATTTCCACCGCGACGATTTCCTTGGCCAGACGCCCGCTGGCCTGGGCTGCGCCAGCGCGTTGCTGACTGCGCAGGGCGAAGGCGTCCTGATCGGCGCGGGAGATGTTGAACTGTTCGGCGACGTTCTCGGCCGTCTCCGGCATCGAGTCGATGCCGTAGGTTTTCTTCATCAACGGATTGACGAAACGCCAGCCGATGGTGGTGTCGTAGACCTGCGCGTCACGGGAAAACGCCTGCTCGGCTTTGCCCATCACCAGCGGCGCACGGGACATCGATTCAACGCCGCCGACCAGCATCAGCCCGGCTTCGCCACAACGAATCGCCCGCGCCGCCGTGCCAATCGCGTCCAGCCCGGAACCGCACAAACGGTTGAGCGTGGTGCCAGGCACGCTGACCGGCAACCCGGCCAGCAGCGCAGACATGCGCGCAACGTTGCGGTTGTCTTCGCCGGCCTGGTTGGCACAGCCGTAGATCACATCATCCACGGTGTTCCAGTCGACCTGCGGGTGACGGCGCAGCAGTTCACGCAGCGGCACCGCGCCGAGGTCGTCGGCGCGCACGCTGCTCAAGGCACCGGCGTAGCGACCGATCGGGGTCCGTACCGCGTCGATGATCAAGGCGTCATTCATTCGGGTTCTCCTGCGGCAGTACCGCGCCGCGCACTTTGTAGGATTTGCCATGGAACAGCGCGATCAGCTGGCCCAGTTGGTTTTCGATGCGTACGTCGTAATTGCCGGTGCGCCCGGAACGGCTTTGCTCGGTGCAGTCGGCATTCAAGGTGTCACCCAGGCGGGCCGGGGCGATGTAATCGATGCTGCAACCGATGGCGACCGTGGCTTCGTTGTAGCTGTTGCAGGCCAGGGCAAACGCCGAGTCGGCGAGGGCAAACAGGTAACCGCCGTGGCAGGTGCCGTGGCCCTGGATCATGTCGGCGCGCACGTTCATGCCGATGCGCGCGCAGCCGGGGCCGGCCGACAGCAGGCGCATGCCCATTGCCTGGCTGGCGTTGTCGCGGCTGAACAGGGCTTTGGCGCAGTCGCTGGCCAGGTTCATCGCTTCGTGGTTAGTCATGAAAATGCCTCCCTTCGGCGACGCGGCGGCGCAACAGCAGCGACGGCCGATAACGTTCTTCGCCGTAACCGGCTTGCAGGTTTTCCAGCACGTTGAGGATGTGCGCGAGGCCGATGGCATCCGCCCAGGCCAGCGGGCCTTGCGGGTAATTGACCCCGGCGCGCATCGCCAGATCGATGTCGGCGGCCGATGCCACGCCTTGCAGCACAGCGTCGGCGGCTTCGTTGGCGAGCATGGCGACGGTGCGCAACACGGCGAGGGCCGGGCTGTCGCTGAGCAGGCTGACGCTGAAGCCGGCCCGTTGCAGCAGCGCGACGGCCTGTTCGAGCGCGGACGGCTCGATGCCGGCCGCGTAGCTGATCGCGAGGCGGCTGGCCTTGCTGTAATCGAATGCGAGGTCGAGCAGGATCAGGTTGCGCAGCCCGTCTTCCCTGGCACGCTGAGAGGCCATACGCCCGTCGCTCAATGCCAGGACCGCATCACCCACTCGCAGCACGCCTTGGCCGTCGCGCTGAATGACCTCGACACCGTGTTCGCGCAGGCGCGCAATCAGCGCGTTGGCAATACCGAGGTCACCTTCGACAACACAGGTTTCAACGCTTTGCTCGCTGCTGACAGTGGCCGGCTGCGGCCGTACGGCACCTTCGGCGTAGCTGTAAAAGCCATGGCCGCTTTTGCGCCCCAGGCGTCCGGCGTCCACCAGTTCCTTCTGAATCAAGGACGGCAAGAAACGCGTGTCGCCGTAATAGGCGTCGAACACCGAACAGGTCACGGCATAGTTGACGTCGTGGCCGATCAAGTCGGTCAGTTCGAAAGCGCCCATCGCGAAGCCACCGGCGTCACGCATCAGCGCATCCAGGGTCGGGCAATCGGCGGCGCCTTCCTGCAGCAGGCGCAGGCTTTCGGCGTAAAACGGCCGGGCCACGCGGTTGACGATGAAACCCGGGGTTGAGCGGGTGTGCACCGGTTTTTTGCCCCAGGCCTTGGCGGTGTCGTACAGGCAGGCGGCCAAGGCCGGATCGCTGGCCAGGCCCGAGACGATTTCCACCAGCGCCATGACCGGTGCCGGGTTGAAGAAGTGCAGGCCGAGCAAGCGCTGTGGATGATTCAGCTGCGCGGCGATGCTGGTGATCGACAGCGACGACGTGTTGCTGGCCAGAATGCAGCGCTCACCGCAGATTTCTTCCAGTTGGCGAAAGAGGGCGCGTTTGACCTCAAGGTTCTCGACGATGGCTTCGATCACCAGCTCGCAATCGGCCAGCGCTTCGATGACTTCCACCGCCAGCAAGCGGGCGAGGGTGGCTGAGCGAGAGTCGGCGGAGAGTTTGCCGTTGTCGACGCGTTTGCCCAATTGCCGGCCAATGCCGTCGATCGCTTGCGCTGCTGCGCCGGGACGATTGTCCAGCAGCAGCACGGTGTGCCCGGCCTGCGCCGCGACTTGCGCGATCCCGGCACCCATGGCGCCGGCGCCGATCACCGCGATGCGCGCATCAATGTTCAGTGCAGTCATGACTCAGCGCCCCTTGAAGCTTGGGCTGCGTTTTTCCATGAAGGCGCTGACGCCTTCGCGGTAATCCTCGCTACGCCCGGCCAGGCGTTGCAGGTCTTTTTCCAGCTCCAGTTGTTCGTCAAAGGTGTTGCTAAGGCTGGCGTTCAGGCTGCGCTTGATCAGTGCCAGGCCGTAGGTCGGTTGGGTGGCCAGGTGGCGGGCGAGTTTCAGTGCTTCATCGCGCAGTTCGGCGTCTTCCACGCAGCGGTAGATCAAGCCCCATTGCTCGGCCTGTTCGGCGGTCAAGCGGTTACCGAGCAAAGCCAAAGCCTTGGCGCGGGCCATGCCGACCAGGCGCGGCAAGGTCCAGGTGCCGCCGGAATCGGGGACCAGGCCAAGTTTGCAGAACGCTTGAATGAAGCTTGCCGAGCGTGCTGCCAACACCAGGTCGCAGGCCAGCGGGATGTTGGCACCCGCGCCGGCGGCCACGCCATTGACCGCACAGATCACCGGCAGCGGCAGGTCGCGCAATTGGCGGATCAGCGGGTTGTAGAACTTCTCGATGGACTCGCCCAGATCGGGCACGTCGCTGCCCGGTGCGACGTTGCGGTCGCTTAGGTCCTGCCCGGCGCAGAAGCCGCGACCTTCACCGGTCAGCAGCAACACACGCACATCCGGGCTCTGCCGGACCTGTTTCAGCGCCTCCTTCACTTCACCGTGCATCTGCGCGTTGAAGCTATTGAGCTGATCCGGACGATTGAGGCTGAGCAGGGCGACGCCGGCCTCGATGGAAAACAGGATGTGTTCGAAGTTCATGGTCATGGCGCTCTCTGGGAGGTCGTTCGCTTTTTTTGAAATGGATTACTGGCCGGTGAAGGTCGGCGTGCGCTTTTCCTGAAAGGCTTGAATGCCTTCATCGCGGTCGCGGGTGCCGGCCAGCACGGTGAAGGCATGGCGCTCGAAACGCAGGCCGCTGGCCAGGTCAGTGTCCATGGCCTTGAGCAGGGCTTCCTTGGCCAGGCGCACCGCCAGCGGTGCTTTGCCGGCGATGCTGCGGGCGATCTGCATGGCGCGATCAACGGTGAATTCCGGTTGCGTCACTTCACTGACCAGCCCGGCACGTTGCGCCTGGCGGGCGTCGATCGGTTCACCGGTCAGGACCATTTGCATGGCCATGGATTTGCCGACGGCGCGCAGCAAACGTTGAGTGCCACCGGCGCCCGGCATGATCCCGAGGTTGATTTCCGGCTGACCGAAACGGGCGTCTTCACCGGCAATGATGATGTCGGCGTGCATCGCCAGTTCGCAGCCACCGCCGAGGGCGAAGCCGTTGACGGCAGCGATCAGCGGTTTGTTGAAGCGGGTGATGGTTTGCCACGAGGCCTGGCGCGGGTCGTCGAGGATGCCGACCAGATTGCGCTCGGCCATTTCCTTGATGTCGGCGCCGGCCGCGAACGCTTTGCGGCTGCCGGTCAGGACCACGGCGCGGGTGTCGGGATCGGCCTGCGCGATGTTCAGTTCATCGGCCAGTTCACCGAGCAATTCGGTGGTCAGGGCATTCAACGCTTGCGGGCGTTGCAGGGTAATCAGGCGAACGCCTGGCTCGATGATCTCGACAGCAAGGGTTAGAGGCATGGCGGATGCCCTCGTGGTGCATGCACGGCTGCAATGCCGGCTCATTATTGGATCGGCGCAGTGGGCCGGTTTTGCCTGAGTATACCTACAACGTGATACGCAAATACAATAGTAAAACGTATTTAATGTGTCTTATTGATGGATGGCAGATCTGGGTAGAGAGATGTCTATACCCGTCAGATGACTGATTAATCGCCGGTTTTGTTGGGATTTGTGGTGGATTTACAGGCGTTGAGCGACCTCCCGTCAGGGGCGCTGCTAAGTGATACGGATTTTTGTCTTTGTACTGGCAAAAGCGATGTGATACAAAATGGCCCTGTATCGGCATCGCTTTACCAATGCGTTCAAAGGACCGTCCCATGACTTGCTACAGCCTCGATGGCTTGACCCCGGTAATTGATCCCACGGCTTACGTTCATCCGTCCGCGGTGCTGATCGGTGACGTGATCGTCGGCCCTCATTGCTATGTCGGGCCGCTGGCGAGCCTGCGCGGGGACTTCGGCCGTATCGTGCTGGAGGAGGGCGCCAATCTGCAGGACACCTGCGTGATGCACGGTTTCCCGGACAGCGACACCGTGGTCGAACGCAATGGGCACATCGGCCATGGCGCGGTGTTGCACGGGTGCCGGATCGGCGCCGATGCGCTGGTGGGCATGAACGCCGTGGTGATGGACAACGCCCGCATCGGCCCGCGCTCGTTCGTCTCGGCGGCGGCTTTCGTCAAGGCCGGTTTCGACTGCCCGGAGCAGTCTCTGGTGATGGGCGCGCCGGCCAGCATCAAGCGTGGTCTCAGCGATGAAGAGGTGTCCTGGAAACAGGCGGGCACCCGCGAGTATCAGCGACTGGCCAAGCGTTGCCTTGAGCAGATGCAGGTCTGCGAACCGTTGACCGAAGTGGAGGCGGATCGCCCGCGCATCAGCGACAGCGGCTTGCGCCCAAAAGGCAGCACCCTGTGAACACTGCCCCCATTGCAGGAGTGAGCTTTTGTGGCGAGGGAGCTTGCTCCCGCTGGGTTGCGCAGCAGCCCAAAAATCTTGTGAGCGCTGCGCACTCAAACGGGGGCAAGCCCCCTCACCACAAAGTCTCGCTCCCACAGGAAGTGCGATTAACTGGCGGACATTCGGTATATTCCTTTTCTTTTTTCAGCCCGGTACGCCCATGTCGTCCCTGACACCCTTGAACCAACTGATTACTCGCTTCCAGGAGCAGACGCCGATCCGCGCCAGTTCCTTGATCATTACGCTGTACGGCGATGCCATCGAACCCCACGGCGGGACAGTCTGGCTGGGCAGCCTGATTCAATTGCTCGAGCCCATCGGCATCAACGAGCGACTGATCCGCACCTCGATTTTCCGCCTGACCAAAGAAGGCTGGCTTACCGCCGAAAAAGTTGGGCGTCGCAGCTATTACAGCCTGACTGGCACCGGTCGCCGGCGTTTCGACAAGGCGTTCAAGCGCGTCTACAGCTCCACCGTGCCGGCGTGGGACGGTTCCTGGTGCCTGGTGATGCTCACGCAGTTGACCCAGGACAAGCGCAAACAAGTGCGCGAAGAACTGGAGTGGCAAGGTTTTGGTGCGATTTCGCCCGCCGTGCTGGCGTGTCCGCGCAGCGACCGCACCGACCTTAATGCGACCTTGCTCGACCTCGGCGTCCAGGAAGAAACCATCGTCTTCGAAACCACGGCGCAGGACGTCCTGGCGTCCAAGGCCCTGCGTTTGCAGGTGAAGGAAAGCTGGAACATCGAAGAACTGGCAACTCATTACAGCGAGTTCATCCAGCTGTTCCGACCGCTCTGGCAAGCGCTTCGCGAGCAAGAGAACCTGCAACCGGGCGACTGCTTCCTGGCACGCGTCCTGCTTATTCATGAATACCGCAAACTGCTGTTGCGCGACCCGCAACTGCCGGACGAACTACTGCCCGGTGATTGGGAAGGTCGGGCAGCGCGCCAGTTGTGCCGCAACATTTACCGGCTGATCTACGCCAAAGCCGAGGAATGGTTGAACAGTGCACTGGAAACCGCCGACGGTCCGTTGCCGGACGTGGGTGAAAGTTTCTATCGACGGTTTGGCGGGCTGAAGTAGTCCGTCATTGTTGTGGGAGCGGGGTGGTTAGGGAGAACCGGAGGATTGGCGTAGATAATAAAAATAAGCCTGCGTGAGGCCTGACATGATTTCTGCAAATGCACAGCGCCGTGATGGATTCGACCAGTGGATCCATCAGATCAACCAGATCTGTGGCGCCTTCAATGCGCAAACCCTGGGCGAAGAGTTTTCCGGGCAGATCCGCGAACACCAGAGCGGTGCGCTGAAACTCAGTTTTGTCGATGCTTGCCAGGCGCGGCTGTACCGCACCCCGGCGCAAATCGCGGCGGGCGAGGGCGGCAAATACTTTGCGGTGTTCCAGCTCGACGGCACGGCGGGCATGGCCCAGGGTGACAGCAAGGTGTTGCTGTCGGCCGGCGACATCACCCTGATCGACGCCTCGCGCCCCAGCGACTTCACCTACAGTGAAAACTCCCGGCAGTTGTCGCTGATTCTGCCTTCGTCGCTGATCGAGCAATCCTTGCGCTTCAACCCGGTCAAGTGCGGTCACCGCATCGTCGCGTCATCGCCGATGGCGATGCTCTCGCATCGACTGATTCTCGATGCTGCGCAGCAAAACACCCTGAGCCTGGCGGAAAGCGAGGCGACGCTGGAGGCCATTGTCAGCCTGCTGCGCCCGGCCATCAGCCAAGCTGAAGACAGCAACGATCTGCATGAGCGGATCTTTCGCAAGACGCTGGAATGCATCGACGAACACATTCGCTCCGAAGACCTGTGCCCGGAATGGCTGGCGCGGGAAGTCGGGATGTCGGTGCGCGGGCTGTACCGGATCTTTGCCAAGAAAGGCTTGGTGGTGGCGAAGTACATCAAGAATCGTCGGCTGGATTTGTGCGCCGAGTCCCTGCGCCAATCGCGTACCGAACAGAAACTGTCGGTGCTGGGTTACTCCTGGGGGTTCTCCGATTCGAGCTACTTCTCCACCGCGTTCAAATCGCGGTTTGGCATTTCCCCCGGCGAGTACCGAAAAAACCGCGCCTGAGATCCGTCTGAATCACTCCTACAGGGTTTTGTACTACGGTTTGAGCATCTGGCTGAACGCCTCCAGCTCGCTTTTCTCCAGATCGGACACCAGCACAAAGCGCATGTGATTCGCTTGCCAGGACACCACGTTAAAACCACGAATGGCCTTGCTCTGTAGCGGCGTGTCCGCCTCCGAGGTGGGCAGGATGAACACATTGATAACGTGCTTGGCCCGCCCATAACTCAGGGCCGCCGTGGTCTGGTGTTGCAGGTAATCCAGCCGCCCGCCCAACAGCACAAACCCTTGTGCCGAGTAATCGACGACCGGCGGCGAGAAGTCGAGTTTGCCAGTGAACCAAGGCTTCACAGTGTGGCGGTCGGACGACACCACATCATTCAAATGCTCACCCATCAACGAGCGGACATGACTGGAGACGGCCTCGTCCATCAACGGTTGCTCGCTGGCCGGCGTTGCCACATAAAGCACCACCGCCAGGCCCAGCGCTGCCGCAGAAAAGGCCGGTGCGAACCAGGTCCGCCAGCGCTGGACAATGTTTGGTGGCGGGGCAGCGGCGGCGAACACACTGGCCGTCAACGACGCCGGAGCCGTGTAATACGGCGCCTGGCGTTTCACGCCGAGCATCAGCAGCCGCGCCTGATCATGCAACTGCGCGCACTCGGCGCACTCGGCCAGATGCCCGGCCACCGTGGCCGTCGTCGGCGGATCAAGTTCCTTGTCCAGGTAGCCATGCATCAACGTCTGGCAAACCGTGCAGTCGAGTTCATTCATGATCGTGCAACTTCAGTAGTTCGAGCTTGAGCATGGCACGCGCCCGGGCCAGTCTCGACATGACGGTGCCGATGGGAATATCGACCACCAGGGCGATGTCCTTGTAGGGCAGGTCTTCGAGTTCTTTCAGAACAATCACCTCGCGAAACGCCGGCGGCAGGGCGCACAGGGCTTGCTGGATCAGCGCCGCATTTTCGGTGTGAATGGCCAGCAGTTCCGGGGTCTGGCCATGACTCAGCGCGGCGTCCTCTTCGGACAGTTCATCGCCGATCGCCACCCAATGATGCCCGGCCGAGGCCTTGAGCCAGGTGTAGCTTTCGTTGCGCACGATGGTCAGGAACCAGGCCCTGGCGTTGCCGTCGGCGAAGCGATGTAAAAAGCGGAAGGCGCGCAGGGCACTTTCCTGCACGACATCGCGCGCGGCGCTGTCATTTCCGGTGAGCCAGCGCGCGAGGTTGTAGGCCGCGTCCAGGTGGGGCGCAAACAGTTCCTCAAATCGCTTCATAGTGGTTCCCGCACTGTCCCACCCCTATAACTGTGTTGCGCGGCCTTTTATTCCCTGGAAAAAATTATTTTTTCGACCCGGAATAAAGCCCCGTCCCGCCGGGTTGTACCTCGTGTCAGCACCATCACTGTAGTTCGCCAGCGAGGGAAAACCGATGGACATTCAATCAAGACACCCGCTCCGCACCGACGGCCCGCTCAACCCCGACCGCCGGACACTGCTCAAATGCTCGGCGTGGGCCGGGGCGGGGGTCATCTGGGCCCTGAGCGGCGGCATTCCCCGGGCCTTCGCCCTGGATGCAGCGGGCAACGTTGCCGACCCCAAGGCACTGGCCAGCACCTTCCACTTCGTGCAGATCAGCGACTCGCACATCGGCTTTAACAAGGAGGCTAATCCGGAACCGGTGAAGACCTTGCAAGTGGCGATCGACAAGGTCATCGCGCTACCAAAACCGCCGTCGCTGATCCTGCATACCGGCGACATCACCCACCTGTCCAAACCCGAGGAATTTGACACGGCCGCGCAACTGCTCAAGGGCCTGCCGTCCACCGTGCACTACGTTCCGGGGGAGCACGACACCCTCGACGAGGGCGGCGGCAAGCTCTATCTGGAGCGTTACGGCAAGGGCACCAAAGGCAATGGCTGGTACAGCTTCGATGACCACGGTGTGCATTTTATCGGGCTGGTGAATGTCTTCAATTTCCAGGCCGGACGTGAAGCAACCCTAGGCGCCGATCAACTGGCGTGGCTGGCCGACGATTTGCGCGCTGTGACCAGCAGCACGCCCATCGTGGTGTTTACCCATATTCCGTTGTGGACGGTTTATCAGCCGTGGGGCTGGGGCACCGAGGATGGTGATCAGGCGATTGCCATGCTGCGCAAGTACGGTTCGGTGACGGTGTTGAACGGGCATATCCACCAGGTCATCCAGAAAGTCGAAGGCAATATCACCTTCCACACCGCCCGTGGCACCGCTTATCCACAACCCGCGCCAGGTGCGGCACCGACCCCCGGGCCGATGACGGTGGCGGCGGATCAATTGCGCAATTACCTGGGGATCACCGATGTGCGAGCGACGCAGGGCGATCATCCGCTGGCACTGATTGATTCGACACTGGTTTAGGGGGAGGGCGTTCAGATGAAAAAGCGAGTGTTGGCCGTGGCCTGCCTGATGCTGTCGATGCCGGTTTGGGCTCAGGAGGTGAAAATCGATATCAAGGAGTTCATGTTCGGGCCCAAGGATTTGAACGTGGCCGTGGGCACCAAAGTGACGTGGGTGAACGACGACCAGATTCCGCACACTGTGGCGGAAACCCACAAGGTGTTTCGCTCAGGGGCACTGGATACCAATGACAGCTTTTCCTGGGTATTCAACACGCCGGGAGAGTACGAATATTTTTGTGCGCTGCATCCGCAGATGATCGGGAAGATTGTGGTGAGCCAGTAAAACTGCAAGCATCTGCGACCAATCCACCTGAAGAACCCCGGACCCTTGTGGGAGCGAGCCTGCTCGCGAAAGCGGAATATCAGACAACATTAATTTATCTGACACTGCGCCTTCGCGAGCAGGCTCGCTCCCACAGGTTTTGTGCGTGTAGTTACTGCGGGACGCTGAGGTTCAACGTCGGCGTCTCATCAAAGAAATTCCACGGCTTCAACAGCACATGCACCCATTCGGTCGGCATGATCGGCCATTCCTCGGCCCGCGCGATGTGCGTGGTGCCGGTGGTCAGCCAGACCACGTCGTCGGTGTTTTCAATCGACTGGTTATCCGCAGTGAACTGCCCCAGCCCCGAGTCTTTGTCCGAACGGTTCGGGTATTTGCCTTCCGGGTACTTCTCCTGCGGGTCGTAGCGCGTCACCCACAGTTGCTTGTCCATGAAACTGAGGCGGTGATACAGCCATTCATCCTTGCCGAAGTTCGCGCCCTTGGCCACCGGGTGGGTGCCGCCGGCATACGGAATCAGCTGATAGGAAACCGGGTTGCCGACTTTGTTTTCCTTGCTGAAGTTGGTCATCAGGCGAACGGTCGACGGGTCGAATTTCTGTGCGGCTTGCTGCTCGGTGCTGACCACGTTGTGCTCGGTCTGCATGGTGCTGGTGCGCGGGCCGCCACGGTCGTTTGGCAACACCACCGGGTTCACCTCGACCAGCGAGTTGCTTTCGCCATCCACGTCCATGTCCAGGCGGAAGTTGTAGATGTGCTGGTGCGTGGTGCCGACGATGTTGTGGTCCAGCAGGGTGCCGTAGCGCGTGTCTTCCTTGGCGGTGGTGTCGTGCATGGTCTTGGACTCGACGCCCTTGACCGCTTCGATACCGGTGGCGCCAGCGTCAATGCCGATGGTGCCGTTTTGCTGGAAGACCCAATCGAAGATGTAGTCGTAGTTGCCGACGGTGCTGATCCAGCGCACCACCAGCTCACGGCGCTCGGTGCTGAGGTTGGGCTGGCCCATTTCCTGGTGTTTGTATTCCGGGCCGGCGTAGCGTTCGAACACCGCCATGGCGTGGGGAATCGCGGTCGGCGCGCCGGTGTAGTCGGCAATCGTGGCGTCAAGCAGCACGGCGTTTTCCGGGGCGTCTTTGCCGCGGGCAATCGGCGAGGTCAAGGTGCCCATGCCGTAATCGCCGGAATCCAGGTAGGCCTTGAAGTACCAGCCGACGTCGGGGTCGCCGTACGGCACGATCATCCCGCCCAGGGAGCCTTCGTACATGATTTTGCGTTTCTTGCCCTTGTCGTCATACGTGACGGTGGACAGGATCGGGCCAACCCGCGAATCGAGGCGAACGTGGAAATCCCAGTTCTGCCAGTGAATGCTATTGCCGGTGATGGTGTAGTTTTTGCCTTCCGGCTCAATGATCTCCAGCGGCTTGACCTCGGCGCCCTTGCGGCCCCGGCCGTCATACGGCGTGGGTTTCATCGGCACCGGGATCAACGCTTCGTCTTCGATCTTGATCAGCTTCTTTTGCTCAAGGTCGACAATCGCCACCAGGCCTTCGATCGGGTGCGCCCAGTAGTTGCCGTCACCGGTGTTGAGGTAGCTGACGATTTTCAGCAGGCGCTTGTCCTGCGCGAGGCCGTCCTTGCCGTCGAAATAACCGACGGTCAGCGGCGTGGCCACGACTTTTTTCACATCGGTGATGCCGCGCTTGGCCAGCGCCTGGGCGTACTCGGGACTGGTTTCCACGGCCGATTGCACGGTGGCGAAATCGTCCAGCAGGACCATGCCGTGGGCACCTTCGATCGGTTTCCAGGACTTCAGCGCCTTGGCGTCGAGGTCGACCAGGGCTTCGATCACATGCTTGCCATCGAGCACCACGATGTTGGCCTGGCGTGGCTGCGTGACGTTCTGGCCGGTGAAGACGAAGTTCCAGACCTGATCCTTCGGCGGCTCGTTGACCGAGACTTCGGTGAAACGGAAACCGGGTTGGTAATGCTCGGACTGCTTGACGATGTCCACCGCAGCCTTGATTTCGTCCGCAGTCAACGGATTGAGCGGGTTAGGGCGGGTTTCGACGACAAAGGTCTTGTCCAGGCCGGACTGGAACACCTGATTGATGAAGTCCTTCGGCATGTAGGCGGTGTTGTGTTTGAACACCACCGGGACGGCCAGCTTCATCGGCTTGCCATTGAGCATGGCGACTTTGCTGTCCGGCTTGACCTTGAGGTAGACCCCGTCCTTGGCAATCACGAACAGGTTGGCGTAGTTGTCCCATTTGACCGTGGCCCCGAATTCTTCAAGGGTCGACTGCAAAGGCACCATTTCGGCGGCCCCGCCATGGGCCTGTGCAGTGGACATCCAGCCCGGCAAACCGACAGTGCCCAGGGTGATGGCCAGCGCGAGTCGGGCAAGCGGTTTTCTTTTCAGCGAGGCAATGGACGTGAACATTTCTGAGTTCCTTGGGAATCCGGTGACAGCACAGCACACTTTGCTACAGCCAATGGACGGCTTCTTGTGAAATCCTGCCAGATTCTTTTGGCTGCGTGCCTAAATGGTTCGTTGTCCAAGGTTAATCCACAATCAACAACCTGGCGTTGGCCGTCTTCCAGCGGGCCTGATCTGTCGCATAATGAGTCCGCTGGTTTTGATTTCTGTAGTTAACGTAAACGAGTGAGTCGGACATTGATCGAACGACGGCAATTCAGCGGCGGCATGAAGGGTAAAAACCTCCGCTACTTAAACGAACCTGCGGACAAGCCTGTGCCGATGACGCGCACAGGCTTTTTGCTGCTCGAACACTTCTCGCTGCCGGCGTTCACCCAGGCGCTGGACACGATCGTCACCGCGAATCTGCTGCGGCCCGGCCTGTTCGCCTCGCGAACGTTTGGCTTGCATGACGGCGAGGTGGTCAGTGACCTGGGCCTGGTGATCCGGCCTGACGCGCGTTTCGATGCCGCAGCGATTCAGCAACTGGACCTGCTGGTGGTGTGTGGCGGCTACCGCACGGAGCTGAAGGTCGCCGACGACTTCGTCCACTTGCTCAGAGCCGCAGCAGAGCGTGGCGTCACCCTCGCCGGGCTGTGGAATGGCGCCTGGTTCCTCGGCAGCGCCGGCCTGCTGGACGGTTACCGTTGCGCCATTCACCCCGAACATCGACCGGCACTGGCGGAGGTGTCCAAAGCGGCGCAGGTCACCAGCGAACCCTATGTGATTGACCGCGACCGACTCACGGCGTCGAGCCCTGCGGGGGCTTTCCACATGGCGCTGGACTGGATCAAGGGGCTGCACGACAAAGCCCTGGTCGAGGGCATCGAGGACATTCTGGCGTTTGAAGAGTCGCGCTACCGGCGCATCAAACCGGCGGAAAACATCTGCGTCAGCGCGCCGTTGCGCGAGGTGGTCAAGCTGATGGACGCCAACCTCGAAGAGCCGTTGGAACTGGAACAGCTGGCGGTGTACGCCGGCCGATCACGTCGACAACTGGAGCGCCTGTTCAAGGAACAACTGGGCACCACGCCGCAGCGTTATTACATGGAACTGCGCATCACCGAGGCGCGTCGGCTTTTGCAGCACACCGAGTTGTCCCAGGTGGACGTGCTGGTGGCGTGCGGTTTTGTCTCGCCGAGCCATTTCAGCAAGTGCTACAGCTCGTATTTCGGCTACCGGCCGTCCAAGGAAACCCGACTGGTCAAATAAAACAGCCGCGCCCTCTCCCCGGCAGGAGAGGGCGGCTGCTCATCTCAGGTGTGATGGAGCTCGCGGTCCTTGGTTTCCGGCAGGAAGAACGTGCCCAGAATCGCCGTCATCACCGCGATCACGATCGGATACCACAACCCGTAATAGATATCCCCGGTGGCCGCGACCATGGCGAAGGCCACCGTCGGCAGGAACCCGCCGAACCAGCCGTTGCCGATGTGGTACGGCAGCGACATCGAGGTGTAGCGGATGCGCGCCGGGAACAGTTCCACCAGCCACGCGGCGATAGGCCCGTAGACCATGGTCACGTAGATCACGAGGATGGTCAGCAGCAACAACACCATCGGGTAATTGGTCTTCGCCGGGTCAGCCTTCTCGGGGTAACCGGCCTCCTTCAGGGCAGTGGCGAGGGTGGCGGTGAAGGCGTCGTTGCGGGTCTTGAAGTCGGCGGCCGGCAGGCTGGTACCCTCGAAACTCTGGACCACTTTGTCGCCGATGCGCACCTGCGCGACGGTGCCCGGTTCCGCCTTCTCGTTTTTGTAGGGGATGGCACGCTTCGCCAGCAGGCTCTTGGCGAGGTCGCAGGAACTGGTGAATTTGGCCTTGCCCACCGGGTCGAACTGGAACGAGCACTGGCTCTGATCGGCGATCACCGTGACCGGGTTTTTCTCCTGCGCAACGAACACGTCGGGGTTACCGTACTGGGTCAACGCGTGGAAGATCGGGAAGTAGGTCAGCGCCGCCAGGATGCAGCCAGCCATGATGATGCCCTTGCGACCGATGCGGTCGGACAGGCTGCCGAATATCACGAAAAACGGCGTGCCGATCAGCAGCGAACCGGCAATCAACAGGTTGGCGGTTTGCGGGTCGATCTTCAGGGTTTGCAGCAGGAAAAACAGCGCATAGAACTGCCCGGTGTACCAGACCACGGCCTGGCCGGCAGTCCCGCCGAGCAACGCCATGATGACGATTTTCAGGTTGCCCCAACGGGCGAAGGATTCGGTCAGCGGCGCCTTCGACGCCTTGCCTTCTTCCTTCATTTTCTTGAACACCGGTGATTCGCTCAGTTGCAGGCGGATGTACACCGAGACAATCAGCAGCAGGATCGACAGCAGGAATGGAATCCGCCAGCCCCAGGCCTCGAACGCCTCGGTGCCAAGCAGGGTGCGGCAGGCGAGAATCACCAGCAGTGACAGAAACAGGCCGAGGGTCGCCGTGGTCTGGATCCACGAGGTGAAGTAACCGCGCCTGCCGGGCGGTGCATGTTCGGCAACGTACGTCGCCGCGCCGCCGTATTCGCCGCCCAGTGCCAGGCCTTGCAACAGGCGCAAGGTGATCAGGATGACCGGTGCCGCCACGCCGATGGTGGCATAGCCGGGCAGGAAGCCGACGATGGCGGTGGAGATGCCCATGATGACAATGGTGATGAGGAAGGTGTGCTTGCGCCCGATCATGTCGCCCAACCGGCCGAACACGATGGCGCCGAACGGCCGCACGGCGAAGCCCGCAGCGAAGGCGAGCAGGGCGAAGATAAACGCCGTGGTCTCGTTGACGCCGGCGAAGAAGTGCTTGGCGATGATCGCGGCGAGAGAGCCGTAAAGGTAGAAGTCATACCATTCGAATACGGTACCCAGGGACGACGCGAAAATGACTTTGCGTTCCTCCTTGGTGATGCCGTGTCCGGGCGCGCGGCCCGTGGTGGTAGTGTCGATTACGGCCATGAGTGTTCTCCGTCTTGCTCTTGTTTTAGGCCGGAGTACCTCTCAAAAATTGCCGCACCCAGGCCCTGGGGCTGATGTCGTCGGATTGCAAATTGCACGAAGCAGGGCGCCGGCATTGCTGCCGGGTTACTTGAAGCATAATCAGCTTCGTGCAGATATCCACTCGCCATCACACGGCTTACAAATCAGTGCCCCCTCTAATTCTGGTCAACGCCGACTTGTGGCGAGGGAGCTTGCTCCCTCGCCACAGATTGCGGTAGTTACAGCAGCGAGATCGTGTAGTTGACGATAAAGCGGTTTTGATCGACGTTGCGCCCGGCATCGGTGTTGGACTTGGCGTTGCGCACGGTGAACCCGAGCCCCTTGAGCGTGCCCGATTGCAGCACGTAGTCCAGGGTCATGTCGCGCTCCCACTCGGACTGATCGCTGGCGTTGCGGGCCTTGATATCCGTGCCTTTGAGGTACGCCACAGTCGCTTTCAAACCCGGCACGCCCAAGGGCGCGAAGTCATAGGTGTATTGACCGAAATTGGTCTGTTCACCGGCGCGGGCAAAGTTCTGGATCATCTTGTCCGTGGGCAGGTAAACGCTGCCGCCACCGGCACCTTTGTCCACCAGGCTGCCCTGGTTGGGCTGGACGAAGTTGCTGCCATCGCTCACCTGTTGATGCCCCAGCGACACCGAATGGCCACCGTTCACGTAGGTGATCATCGCCGCCCAGGTGTTGTTGTCGATCTCGCCGTTGTTGTCCTCGGTGTAACCCGACATGCCGTAGCCTCGGGCCCGGCCGGCGGCGCTGCTGTTGGCGCCGGTCGACGTGGTGTTGAAGTAGCGCAGGTCAGTGGTAAGGGAGCTTTTGCCGTCAATCGGCAGGACGTGGACCAGCCCCAGGAAGTTCTGGTTGTAGAACTCTTCCAGCTGCGCGAAGTAGTACTGCGCTTTCAAATCCTTGGTGATGCTGTAGTCGCCGCCGGCGTAGTAGAACTTGTTGCTGTCCTGTGTGGCACCGGGGACTGACAGGCCAGTCCGGTCCGTCGAAGCGCGGCCGACCGCGTGCTCAAGCACGCCGCTGGTCAACGTCAGGTTTTCGATGTCGTTCGAAGTGATCTGGGCGCCAGTGAATGATTGCGGCAACAGGCGCGCATCGTTGGCGATGAGGATCGGCAACTTGGGCAACAAGGTGCCATAGCGAAACTCTGTCTTGGAGATGCGCATCTTCGCCGTCGGGCCGAAGCTGCTCCAGGCACCCACTGCACCGTCGCCGTCGGTGGGGATCATGCCGCTGCCGACGTGGCGGCCGTCGCCGCTGTCCAGCGTGATACCAAGCAGCGCCTGCGCATCCAGGCCGAACCCTACCGGACCTTGGGTAAACCCCGACTCATAACGCAGCACAAAACCCTGGGCGGTCTCCTCGGTTTTCGAAGGCGCCGCGGTGCCGTCGCGGTTGTCGCTGTTGAAATACAAGGTGCGCATCGACAGGGTGGCTTTGCTGTCTTCCAGAAAACCGTGCGCGGCGGTGTCTGCGGCCTGCGCGCACAAGGAACTGGCGGCCAGCAAGAGGGCGGTGGGGACGGCTCGTGTGTACATACGGTGCTCCTGGTGATTTCTTATGATTTTCTGGAGAGTCGCCGCCACCCCGAAACCGGCGCGCAGAAGGGCGCGCCCGATGAGCGACCAGAGCAGCAGGCCGTCGGGGTGACGTGTTTTTTGAGTCGAATGGCGCGCGGTTAAATCAGATAGGAAAGGCCCACGGTCAGGCCGAAAGCGACCACGGAAATGATGGTCTCCAACACGGTCCAGGTCTTGAAGGTCTGGGCCACGGTCATGTTGAAGTATTCCTTGATCAGCCAGAAGCCGCCGTCGTTGACGTGGGAAAAAATCACCGAGCCGGCGCCGGTCGCCAACACCAGCAATTCCGGGTGTGGATAACCCAGTCCAATCGCCACCGGCGCGACAATCCCCGACGCCGTGGTCATCGCCACCGTCGCGGAGCCGGTGGCAATGCGCATCAACGCGGCGAACAGCCAGCCCATGATCAGCGGCGACAAATGAAATTCGTGGGCCAGGCTGACGATCTGATCGGTGACGCCAGCGTCCACCAGAATCCGGTTCAGACCGCCGCCGGCGCCGACCAGCAAGGTGATGCTGGCGGTGGGTGCCAGGCATTCGTTGGTGAATTTCAGGATCGATTCACGGCTGAAGCCCTGGGCGATGCCGAGGGTCCAGAAGCTCAGCAAGGTCGCCAGCAACAGGGCGATCACCGAGTTGCCGATGAACAGCAGAAACTGGTTGAAGCCGCTGCCCGGCGTGGAAATCAGGTTGGCCCAGCCGCCGATCAGCATCAGCACCACCGGCAACAGGATGGTCGCCATGGTGATGCCGAAGCCCGGCAGGCTATCGCGCGGTTCGCGGTCGAGGAACTGGCGCTCCAGCGGGTTTTCCGCCGGCAACTGAATGCGCGGCACGATGAACTTGGCGTACAGCGGCCCGGCAATGATTGCCGTCGGAATGCCGATCAAAATCGCGTACATCAACGTCTGCCCGACCGACGCGCCATACACCTGCACCGCCAGCATCGCCGCCGGGTGCGGCGGCACCAAGGCGTGAACCACCGACAAGCCCGCGACCATCGGCAAACCGACCATCAAAATCGACACCCCGACACGCCGCGCCACGGTAAAGGCAATCGGCACCAGCAACACAAAACCGACTTCGAAGAACAGCGGCAGCCCGACCAGGAACGCGATGCAGACCATCGCCCAGTGCGCGTTCTTCTCGCCGAAACGGTCGATCAAGGTCCGCGCCACCTGCTCGGCACCGCCGGACTCGGCCATCATCTTGCCGAGCATGGTACCCAGCGCCACGACCAGCGCGATGTGGCCCAGGGTTTTACCGACCCCGGCCTCATAGGCGCCGACCACGCCCGACGCGGGCATCCCGGCCAGCAAGGCCAGGCCGATGGACACCAGGGTGATCACAATGAAGGGATTGAGTCGGTAACGGGCGATCAGCACGATCAGCGCAATGATGGCGATGGCGGCATACACCAGCAGCCAATAGCCGAAGGACAGGGTCATGCGGTACTCCTCGAAAGGGTCACGTCGAATGGATTGTGAAACTCTTAAAACATTTCGAAAGGTGATTTTCAAACGAGGCGAAAGTAATTTTCGTGGAGGGATAAGGCTTGTCGCACAGAGGTACGGGTTGTCGTTGTTTTTGAAATTGGGAGAGGCGGATTTTCATCCTGCGGTGCGCGGGTTCAGCGGGGCAGTCGAGGTCAGATAACGGCGCAGCAGCAATAAACGAGGGCCAGCAACCCGGCGATTGCAAATGCGCCTAATGCCTTGCCCATGGCATGGTGCGCCGGCGGCACAGGCTCGAGCGGTGGTTGCCAGAAGGGGTCCGATAACGCCGAGCGTTGATCGTAGTGGTGGCGAATGACCTTGTAGGTGTATCGCAAGCCAATCAGCAGAATCAGCACAACCAGGCTGAGTATCGCCCTGCACACCATGGCCGGTTTAGCGTCGGACTGCATTTCCTCCAGGCACGCCGCGCTGTTGACTTCCAGCACGCTGATTTGCCCGGTCTGCATATTGGGCTGCCGGGCACCCACGTGGATCGCCGACTGTTCCAGGTCAACAGCCTGATACTTCCACAGGGTGGTCGAGCCTTCCCGGCAATAGGTGAACGCGACGGGGTCTGGCGCCGCGACAATGCAGGCGTCGTTGATGTTGAGCTTCTTCAGGGTTTGATCGGCTGACCGGGTGAAATCCAGGTCGAAGACAGGAATGATCCCGGTGGCAGAAGCGCCCACCGAAAACAGCACGCTGCCGGCGAAACAGATTGCCGAAGCCTTCAAGTTATTTTTTCCTTGTTTTTCATCAGCGTAGTGAAAAGCACACGGAAGGTGGCTTCGCTTGATTCGATGAGTCTAGAAGGCTGGTGGCGACACGAAGTCCGGCTGCAAAAAAAGCGTTGGAAATGGCTGAAATGACACTCATTTCCAGTCAGGCGTCGTTGCGACACCCGGATTCAATAATTCATGCCATCTTCAATCGCGATCCCTTGCGCACGCATGGCCTTGATCAACTCTGCCCGGGTGCCCGGCAGGTTCAGCATCGCCTTGTGCCGCAGTTCCGCGACTTCTTCAGCGCTGTAAGGCTGGTAATTCGCCGGCGTACTTTTGCCCGCCAGGCCGTCTTCGCGCATCAACCAGTTGAGCAGGTCAGCCAGTTGCGCGTTGTTCAGCGCCGATTGCGACATGCCCGGCACGCGCACCAGAAACTCACGTCCGCCCGGAACCTTGAGGAAGTTGCCGACAAACCCGGTGAGCCGAGGGGTGTCATTGGCGGCCGAGCCCATGCCGTTGCCCAAATGGCAACCGGCGCATTGCAACTGGTAGTTCACGCCCACGCTGTAACCGGCCTGGGCGATGGGTTTTTGCAGTTCTTCATTGCCCGGCGCATGCCGCTGCGCCGGGTCGGGAATGGCCCGGGCATAGGCGAGCGGGGCAGCCATGACGCACACCAGACCGAGAAATAGCAACCTACGCATGACAAGCACCTCTACGGTAAACACACTTTCTGAAACCACCGCCGCACTTTTGTAGGAGTGGGCCACAGAATCGCGTTTGGGCACAAAAAAGCCGCCGATTGCGTGAGCAACCGGCGGCAATGCGCGTTAAACGGCGACGCCACGGATGATCGAAACGGTGCAGTGATAGATGTGCGATTTGGCGGCCAGGCACCAGTTCACATCGTTGTTGTTGAACGGGCGGTAGGCCGGTTCTTCACTGTCGTTACGGGTGCAAGCGCACTGGGCGCAGCTTTGCTTACCGCAGCAGTCGTTATAGGAAATGATGTAATCCTTGCCGTCGGCCGGGTTGCGGCACGTGCCGATCCAGGTCACTTGCGAAGCTTCGGTGCCCGGTGGGCAGGACGTTACCGATCCGCCGCAGCAGCTGCACAGGAAGCCGTCGATGGAGCAGTAGCGCCAGTAGTCGCAGCTGTTCGGATCACCCGGGTCACCGGCTTTCGGGTTGTCGGCCGCCAGCGCCTTGCTGGTGCGGTCCAGCGGCAACAGCAGCGGCAGTGCAGCGCCCGCGACCATCAGGGAACCCATGCGCGACAGCAATTTGCGGCGCGAGGTGGTGTCGGCGACTCGACGGGTCGAGCGCTCGAACAACAAGTCCAGCAGTTTCATAAAAGTCTCCCTGCCTTAATCAGTGGCTATGGCCGTGGCTGTGGTCATGGTCGTGGCCATGGGGTTGCGGCTGGCTGTTGAGGTATTCCTGCAACGTGGATTTTTTCAGGTGCTCGACTTCGAACAGGCTGTCCAGGTGCTCGCGGGAATTGACCAGGCCTTTGGCGCGCAGGGTGCCGGTTTTGTCGATCAGGGCGGCGTAAGGCAGCTTGCCGATCTGATAGGTCATGCCGACTTCCGGGCCGACCACATACGTGGCGTCTTCGAGTTTGTGTTCGCGGATCAGCTTTTGTTGGGCGTCCATGTCGCCGTCACTGATGAACACAACGTCGAGGCGATCAGCCTGTTCCTTGGCGATGGATTTGATCGCCGGCAACAGCGATTTGCAGATCGGGCAGGTCGGCGAGAGGAAGAACAGCAGCTGGTTCTTTTCACCGGCATAACCGAAGTTCACCGGGCGACCGTTACGGTCGGAGGCGGTGACTTGCGGCGCGGCTTCGTTGACCGCCACGCCTTTGTCCATCATCAGTGCGCCGGCCGGGGCCAGGCGACCGTGCAAGACACCAATCTGGCGCACCAGGCCCATGACGGCAAACGCCACGGCCGCGAGCAAAATCCAGAGCAAAACGTTGGAAACAATTAAGCCTTCCATTGATCACCTACCAATCAGTTTGAGCAGAAGAGGGGAGTTCGCCAGCAAGCCATCGGCTGCGGCGTACAGAAGCAGCGCCACAGCGCTGGCGGCAACGGTGACGAAGCCATCGAAAAAACCCAGGTCGCGAGCCAGCGGCGACACACTGGCCAGCAGCGCCACGCCCACCAGCACGCTGTTGCGCAGCAACAGGATCGGGCGCAACGGTTGTGCCTGGTCCGGGCCGGCGCAGCCGCAGTCTATGTCGCGGCGACCACGCCACAAGTTGACGCCGATGGCGGCGGCGTACAGCGCAATCAAACCGGCCGCCGCCAACGCTGCCCAATACCGGCTGACCGGCACCAGCAGCGCAAATGCAATCACCAGCTCTACCGCTGGAATCACACGGGCGACTGGGCGCACAAGCGCCTGGGGCAACAGTTGGTAGTCCGCCAACTGTTTGGCAAAACGTGCCGGCGCGCGCACCTTGTGCGTCGCGGCACTGGCCAGCAACACCGCAATGGTGAGGGCGCTGGCAATGATGAAGATCGGATCGAAGTGCATGGCCGAACCTCGGTTAGTAGCTCATGACCTGAGTCGCGGTTTTTGCGACTTTCGGCATGCTGCCGGTGAGCTTGTTGGTCTTCAGGTCGAAAATCTGCAAACCGCCTTCGACGTCGGCACCCAGCAACAGCGGCTTGTCGTCGCCCGTCGCTTGCATGCTCCACACCGGTACCGGCGCTTCCAGGGTCGCGACTTTCTTGTGGGTCTTGAGGTCATACGCCCAGATCAGCGTGCTTGGGTCTTCCCACTTCATCGGTTCGTGCGCGTCGTGCATCAACACGTACAAACGGTCGAGCTTCGGCGCCACGGCCATCAGCTGCCAGCCACCCGGTGCCCAACCGGCTTTCTTTTCCTCGTCGGTGGTCAGCGACCACGACGGCAGGATCTTCGGCGCGTCGGCGGAGAAATCCACCGGGCGAACCGTGCCGGTCGTGGTGGTGAAGTAGTAGGTGTCGCCGACGTTCACCGCGCGCTCGTTGAGCTTCTCGGCGTTCGGGTCGAAGAACGGCGTGCGGGTGCGCGCGGTTTCCAGGCCCTGATCGTTCAGCGTGATCACCTGCAAGCTGCCATCGCCGCACAGCGAGGCGAAGCGGCGGTTGCCGACGGGGTAGTTGAGCACGCAACCCGGAATCGCCAGTTCGGCGGTGACGGCTTTGGTTTGCGTGTCGACCACGGTCACCGAGGTCGACGGGGTGAAGTTGTAGACGTAGACGAAGCGGTCATCGCCGCTGGTACCGATACCGAAACGCTGGGTCAACGACTCGGCGCGCTTGGTCGGGATCAACAATTCCCAGGCCGGCGCCAGGGTCGAGGTGTCCCACGCGGTCAGCACATCGGTGCGGGTGCCGCGGGTGCCGCGCGAATAGAAAATGTCGGCGCTGTAGAGGGTTTTCTTGTCGCGGCTGAGTGTCGAAGGCGCGGCAAAACCGGTCGGCACCATGCCGAGCACGCGTTTTTTGTCGGGGTCGACCACGGTGACGCGGCCCGCCACGAAGCTTTCGAATTCGACGTCGACGATAAACGCACGATGGACTTCCGGCGGAAACGCCAGGACGGTCTGGCCGATGGTGTCGGCCGGCAGGTCCGCACGGGCGCTGTTCAAGCCGAGTACAAGCAGGCTCAGACCTAGCGCTGACTGTACGTTGATCCTGTTGGTTCGCATTAGGGGAACTCCCTGAATTGTTATTCACGCAGATCGCGGGTGCTTGGGCAGATTTTTACAATTCGATTCTGCCTCGCCGGGAAAAGCCGAGAATTGCTGTGGCTGCCAAGTGGTTGTGTGTCTGTGCCAGTCTCACTGACACCCCACAAACCCATGGTTTTCGGCTTTTTGTGGCGAGGGGGCTTGCCCCCGTTGGGTTGCGAAGCGACCCCAAAGATTTCGGCCGGAACGCAGATTTTTACGACTGCTTCGCAGCCGAACGGGGGCAAGCCCCCTCGCCACAGGGGTCGCGTCGTGTTCAACAGATCGATGGGTGCCTTTACAGGCGTCAGGCGGGAGTGGCGAGGGGAAGGGAGAAGGTGAACACCGCGCCACAAGGCTCCAGGTTTTGCGCCCAGATATCCCCGCGATGGCGGCCGATGATGTTTTTGCACAGCGCCAGGCCGATGCCGTTGCCGCTGACTTTTGAAGAGAAAAACCCGTCGAACAGCTTGTCCTGCTCCAGCGCCTGAATCCCGCGTCCGCGATCCTCAACCCGCACCAGCGCAACCTGATCGTCACGGCTCGCCTGAATCCGCAACACGCGGCGCTCCGGCGGCAAATCACTCATTTCTTCAATGGCATTAAAGGCCAGGTTCAGGATCACCTGACCAATCAACACCTTCTCGCAACTGATCAGCAACGGTTCAGGACCCGTCACGATCTCGACCTTGATCCGGCTCGGGTCGGCACGCAGGCTGATGAAGTATTGGGTCTCGCGCAGCAGCTCATTGAGGTCGATCAGCTCTTCGGATTGCTCCAGCTTGACCACGTATTCGCGCACGCTCTTGATGATCACCGACGCGTGCTCGATTTGCCGCACCGCGTTCTGCAAACCCCACGCCACGCCTTGATCGGTGCCTTGATCCTTGCCCAGACGAATCACCGCGCCTTCAATGAAATTACGCGTGGCGGCCAGCGGCTGACTCAGCTCATGGGCAATCGCCACGGCCATCTCGCCCATGGCGTTGTAGCGCGCCAGGTATTCCAGTTTCTGCTCGCTGACCCGCCGGGCTTCCTCGGCGCGCACCTGTTCGGTGACATCGCGGAACAGCAGCAAATGCCCGACCAGATCGTCCTCGATCTCGATATAGCGGCACGTCGCATGGTGCCAGCGCCATTCACCGTCACGCCGCTGCAAGTGGTAGTGAACGCTGAACGGTGCATGTTCCGGCTGCTCGCAGGACAACTGTTGCAGCAGGCGCTGGCGTGAAGTCTCGTCGCACCAGTCGAGGAAGTTTTCGCCGATCAGCGGCTGATCCTCGCTGTTGAGCAGTTGCGCGGCGGACTCACTGATAAAGCGGATATCGCCCTGCGGCCCGAGCACCGCAACGCCCTCGGCCAAATCTTGCATAAACGCCTTGAGGCGGCTTTCGAAGCGCTTGAGGTCGCGCTTGACCTTGTCTTCCTTGGAGATGTCGCGGAACTGCACCATCAACACATCACGACCGTCCAGGTGCACCAGCGTCGCCACCGCTTCCGAGAGAATTTCCACGCCTTGCTTGGAGCGATAACACCACTCGATGGCGCGCTGACCGGTGCGCGCCGCGCCTTCCAGCCAACGCAAGCCGACCGAGCGCCGGTACTGCGGCGCATCGCTGGTCATGTCCGGGGCCTTGAGCGGCGTCAATTCTTCCAGGGTAAACCCCAGCGCCGTCAGGGCGGCGGCGTTGGCCCACAGGATCTCCTTGCTGTGCGCATCGTGAAGAATGATGCACAGCGGCATGGCTTCGATCAGGGCGTAGAAGTCGTTCGGTTTTGGCAGATACATCGCGCAGCCCTTGGCGGCAGAGGGGTCGACTACAGATGAAGTCGAAGTATGGCGTTTTATACCGGCTTGCGCCCGGCGATGCGCTCAGAGGTAACCGGGGGCGGGCTAGGGGTTTTCTTTAGCCTTGGGGTTACACGCCCCAATAGTGGCGAGCGGATGCGGTTTTTACACTGAACCCATCAACGGTCGCCCCGCCCCAAGGCAGGCTCCGTCTAATAACAAGTCAACGGAGATCAAGCCCATGCTGCGTTCAGCTACCGCGCAGAAAGACCCTCTGCCAGGCGTCGACGACACCAGCGTCCACCGCCAGGAATTTCAGCGCGTGCTGGATGAAGTGCGCCAACGCCGCGATGAATTCGACGCCGGCTCCCACGTGCCACGGGACATGATCGAGCGCTTCAAACAGGTCGGTATCTACCGCGCCGCCACGCCGAAATGCTTCGGCGGCGATGCGCTGGCGCCTGCGCTGTTCCTGCAGATGATCGAACGCATCTCCGAAGCCGACGGTTCCGCTGGCTGGGTCGCCAGCTTCGGCAGCGCCGGGGTGTATCTCGCCGCGTTGCCACCAGAAACCCTCGCTGAAATCTACGCAGAAGGCCCGGATCTGGTGTTCGCTGGCGGACTGTTCCCGTTACAGCCTGCTGAAGCGGTCGACGGTGGCTGGCAGGTCAACGGCACCTGGAAATTCGCCAGCGGCTGCAAAGGCGCGGACCTGCTCGGTGTCGGCATCGGTGCTGCCGGTGGCAAGCCGCGCACTGCGGTGTTCCGTGCCGATCAGGTCGAGATCGTTGAAAACTGGGACGTGGTCGGCCTCAAAGGCACCGGTAGCCACGACCTGCGCGTCACCGACAAACACGTCGATGAGCGCAGGACGTTCATCCGGGGCGGGGCTGCGACCATTGATGAGCCGCTGTTCCGCTACCCGTCGATTGCCTACGCCGCGCAAGTGCTGGCCGTGGTCAACCTCGGCCTGGCCCGCGCTGCGCTTGATGAAGTGAGCCGCATGGCGGCCGGCAGCGGCATCACCGGCGCACCGAAAATGGCCGACCGCGCTTACGTGCGCATCGAAATCGCCAAGGCCGAAGCGCAACTGGCCGCCGCCCGTGGCTTCTTCTACAACGCCACCGAGCAGGTGTGGAACTCGATCCTCGCCGGCAACCCGGTCACGCCGGAGCAAACCAGCCTGTTGCGCCTGTCCGCGATTCACGTGTCCCAGGCCGGTGCGGCCGTGGTGCAGAGCGCTTACAGCCTCGCCGGCACCACCGCGATTTACCTGCGCCATCCGTTGCAGCGCTACCTGCGCGATTCGATGGTGGTCACCCAGCACGCATTTCTCAGCGAAGGCCTGTACGACGGCGCCGGTTCGGTGTTCCTCGGCGTACCGCCATTCCCTGGCTACATCTGAACCCACTATTCCAAGGATCAAATTCCATGACCCAGACCACTCAAGAACCACTGCGCGTCGTCTTCTGCATCGGCATCACCCAAAACTTTTTCGACCTGCCCACCGGCGAAGGCCTGAGCGTGTGGAAAGGCTTCAGCCAGATGATGGGCTCGCTCGGCGCCATGCCGGGCATCACCGTGCTGGGCGCGATGGACGATGACCGCTTGATGGTCGGCCCGTCCACGACCTCGCCGTGGACCGTCTACATCATGGCCGACGTCGACTGCCACCAATCGGTGATCGATGCCTGCAACCTGTTCCGCACCACGCCAGTCAACGAATACAGCCTGTGGCGCTACGCCAAGGTCGAAGCGCGCATCGGTCGCCCGCTGACCATCCCTGACGCAGCCAAGGTTTAAGCCATGAACGAGGCCTTGCTGCAGCGACTTGCAACGCTGGAAGGGGAGAGCCAGGTGCGCCGCTTGATGGCGCGCTACATGGACCTGTGCGATGTGCCGAGGGCGCCGACCCATGTTCGCGACCTGGCCGCGCTGTTTTGCGTCGATGCGATCTGGGAAGGCGTCGGCAGCCAGACCGCGCAGACCTTCGGCCAGCACCAGGGGCGTGAGGCGATCGCGGCATTTGTCGGCGGTTACCTGCCGCCTTCGGAGCACTTTCGCTTGAACCTGCATTACCTCACCAGCGAGTCGATTGTGGTCGACGGCAACAAGGCCCAAGGGCAGTGGATCATGCAGCAGATTTCCACCTACGACGATGGCCGCAGCGAGTTGTTCGGCACGCGCCTGAACATCGATTTCCGCTGTGTCGACGGCGTCTGGCTGATCGCGCATTTCCGTACGCAACGCTTGTTCAACACGGGGTTGGGCGCATGAGCACGTTTATCAGCGAATTTTTACTCGGTGGCAGCGGCAAACGGGTCGCGATCAAAGACTCCATCGACATTGCCGGGCACGCGACCCGTTCCGGCAGCCGCGCGTTTGCCGAGGCGGCACCGGCCACCCGCAACGCCGACGTCGTCGATGCAATCCTCGACGCTGGCTGGCAAATCGTTGGCAAGACCAACATGCATGAACTGGCGTTTGGCGTCACCGGCATCAATGACTGGACTGGCACGCCGATCAATCCGCAAGCACCGGATCGGGTGCCGGGTGGTTCCTCCAGCGGTTCGGCCGCTGCTGTCGCGGCCGGTCTGGCGGACATCGCCATTGGCACCGACACCGGCGGCTCGGTGCGTGTGCCGGCGGCGTGCTGCGGCATTGCCGGGTTGAAGCCGACTTACGGCCGAGTCAGCCGAATCGGCGCGCATCCGGCCGAATCCAGCCTCGATTGCGTCGGCCCGTTCGCTGCCGACATGGCGGACCTGATCGCAGCGATGCAAGTGATCTGCCCCGGTTTTCAGGTTCAGGGCTTGCCGTTGGGCAACGCCTGCGTCGGTTTCCTCGAAGTCGACTGCGATCCGCACCTGCAAGCGAGCCTCGGTGCCGCCGCTGACCGTGCTGGTTGGCGCCGCAGCAACCTGCACCTGAGCGAATTCGAAGCCGCGTTCACCGCCGGTTTGACCGTGATCAATTTTGAAAACTGGGCCGCGTTCGGCCACCTCACCGGCAAAGGGTTAATCGGTGCGGACGTCGAGCAACGCTTGTTAGCCGCGAGCCGCACCAGCGCCGCCGACCTGGCGCAAGCGGAGAAAGCCCGTGCGCGTTTCAGCCAGCAAGTGGACGCCGCACTGGAGCAGTTCGCCGTGCTGTTGTTGCCGACGATGCCGAGCCTGCCGCCCACGCTGGTCGAAGCGCGCAGCGCGAGCAAAGCCGTGGCCGGCATGACCCCGCTGGTTCGACCGTTCAACCTCAGCGGCCATCCGGCGCTGACGGTGCCGGTGGAACTGGATTGCGGCGGGCTGAAAGTCGGCTTGCAGATTGTCGGCCGTAAAGGTCAGGACGAAGTGGTCTGCGCCTTTGGTGCGCAACTTCAACACAGCATGCACCCCTGAAAACAAATCATAAAAGCCATGAGGAGAACCGCATGAGCACTCATGAATACCGGCTGATCGCATCATCGAAAAGCCCCGGCGAACTGGTCAGCCACGACCGCGTCGACGTCTCGCTGTACAACGATCCGGTGCTGTTCGAAGCCGAGCTGGAAAAGATTTTCTACCGCACCTGGGTGTGGGTGGCGCACGAAAGCGAAGTGCGCAACAGCGGCGACTTCAAGACCGCGACCATCGGCCGTCGCCCGGTGATCGTGGTTCGCGACAAGAAGAACACCATCAACGTCCTGGAAAACCGCTGCCGTCACCGTGGCGCCACCGTGTGCGAAAAACACAAAGGCAACGCCACCGGTTTCACCTGCCCATACCACAGCTGGTCGTATGGCCTGGACGGCAAACTGCGCGCGCTGCCGTACCCGGACGGCTACGAAGGCATCCTGGAAAAGTCGGAATTGCCGCTGACCAGCCTGCGCGTCGAAAGCTACGCCGGCATGGTCTTCGCCAGCTACAACGACGAGATCGAACCGCTGGAAGACTTCCTCGGCGGCGCCAAACACTGGATGGACCTGTTCATGAAGCAGGGCGCCGGCTACCCGATCAAGACCCAGGGCGAACACAAGTTCAGCTTCAAGGGCAACTGGAAAATCCAGCTGGAAAACACCACCGACGGTTATCACTTCCCGATCGTGCACAAGTCGTTCATGTCGTCGGTGGATGAAGAAACCTCGGAAATGCTCTCGTTCATGACCGACGAACAAGCGGTCACCCATTCGCTGGGTAACGGCCACAGCGTGATGGTGATGGTGCCGGAGCACGTCGATCTGGATCACGACGACGGCACCGAACAGTTGCAGGAGCGCTTCGTCCACGTCACTGAAGAACTGTCGAAAACAATGCCGGCGGATCAGGTGCGCCGCATCGTGCGTTCGCTGCACGGCGCCGGGTTCAACCTGAACCTGTTCCCGAACGTCGCGATGTCGATGTCGTTCTTCCGCGTGCTGCGCCCGGTCTCGGTCACCGAAACCGAGATCCGCCACGTCGCCCTCGGCATGGACGGCGGCCCGGAAATCGCCAACCGCGAACGCATGCGCATTCACGAACACTTCCAGGGCCCGTTCGGTTTCGGCAGCCCCGACGATGCCGAAGCCTGGGACCGCGTGCAGCGCGGTTCGTACGCCGGCGTCGACGCGCCCATCCTGGTCAACCGCGGCTTGAACCGCGAAATCACCGCCGAGAACGGCGACAAGGTCAGCCACGCCACCGACGAGGGCGGCATGCGCGGTGCCTACGACATGTGGAAAAGGATGATGAGCCAATGAGCAATCACGACACCCTGAACGGTTTTTCCGGCCCGTTGGCCCAGGCCATCGAATTCATCTGGCGCGAAGCCGAGCTGCTCGACCACAAGAACTACGCCGAATGGGCGACCTTGTGGAGCGACAGCGGCAAGTACATCGTGCCCATCGACCCGGACACCGAAGACTTTGAAGCCACACTCAACTACGCCTACGACGATGCGCGCATGCGTGACTTGCGCATCGAACGCCTGACCGCCGGCTACTCGCCGTCGGCGGTGGACGCGGCGAAAACCATTCGCACGATTTCGCGTTTTCGTTTGGTGGAAGCGGCCGGTGACCTCGTTGAAGTCAACTCCGCGCAGTTGCTGTACGCCTACAAACGCGGGGTACACACGCCGTTCGTGGCCGACCTCAATCACCGCATTCGCTTCGTCGATGGCGTGGCGAAACTGGAACGCAAGGTCGTGCGCCTGATCAACTCCACCGACAGCCTCAGCGCGCTCGGTTTCCTGCTGTGAGGGCCAACACCATGAACCGAGTAGCCCTGGTGACCGGCGCTTCGCGCGGTCTTGGCGAATGCATCGCCCGTCGCTTGCACGCGGCGGGTTATCGCGTGGCGCTGGCCGATGTGCGCCTCGATGGCGTGCAACGGCTGGCAGCGGAGCTTGACGGCAGCGGTGCAACGGCCGTGGCCATCGAGCTGGATGTGCGCAACAAGGCCGATTTTGTCCGGGCCCGTGACCTGCTCGCCGAGCGTTGGGGCGGTACTGACATTCTGGTGAACAACGCCGGTCAATCGAAAGTCGCGGCGCTGATGGAGATCACGCCCGAGGAGTTCGACGAGTCGATGGCGATCAACCTGCGCGGCACGTTTGTCGCCTGTCAGGTGTTCGGCGCGCACTTTGCCGAGCGTGGTTTTGGTCGCATCGTCAACATCGCCTCGCTCGCCGGGCAGAACGGCGGCACCGCCACGGGCGCGCATTACGCGGCGGCCAAGGGCGGGGTGGCGACGCTGACCAAGGTCTTCGCCCGTGAACTGGCGCCGCAGGGCGTGACGGTCAACAGCATTTCGCCGGGGCCGCTGGACCTGCCGATCGTGCGCGAAACCGTGGCGCCGGAGCGGCTGGAGCAGATTCTGAAGATGATTCCGGCGGGCACCCTCGGCGCCCCCGAGTACATCGCCGACAGCGTCCTGCTATTGATTGCCGACCACGCCGCCTCCGTGACCGGCGCGTGCTGGGACATCAATGGCGGGTTGTTCATGCGCTGACACGCAATCAACTGTGGCGAGGGAGCTTGTCTGTGTTCATGGGGCTTGCCATTGCTGAAGAGGATTACCTGTGGCGAGGGGGCTTGCCCCCGTTGGGTCGCGAAGCGGCCCCAAGATCTCGGCGAAAGCACAGATTTTACGACTGCTACGCAGCCGAACGGGGGCAAGCCCCCTCGCCACAAAAGCTTTGCCGGACCCAAGAATTAATCGAATCAACCGTATTTCAGGTGATGCAATGATGAAGGTGAGGATCGAAAGGATCGTCGACGAAGCGCTGGATATCCGTTCCTTTCGCCTCGTGCGCAGTGACGGTCAGCCGCTCGACAGTTATGAACCGGGGGCGCATGTCGACCTGACCGGGCCGACCGGGGTGACCCGCCAGTATTCGCTGTGCAGTCCGCCGCAGGATCGCCGCGCCTATCTGGTGGCGGTGAAAAAAGAAGCGCAGTCGCGCGGTGGTTCCGCCGCCCTGCACGAGGTGGAGGAGGGCATGGAGCTGGAAATGGGTGCGCCACGCAACCTGTTCCGCCTCGACCCGACCGCCACCGAGCACGTACTGTTTGCCGCCGGCATCGGTGTCACGCCGCTGCTGAGCATGGCTTATCGACTGGCAGACAGTGGTCAGCCCTATCGCCTGCACTATTTCGCCCGTTCGCCGGAGTACGCCGCGTTTTCTGCGCTGTTGGCCAGCACATTCGCCGATCATGTGCAGTTTCATTTCGGCGTCGAACCGGCCGACATGGACGCGGCATTGACCCAAAGCCTGGCTCAGGCCGGCAGCGCCGCCCACGTCTACACCTGCGGCCCGGCGCCGTTCATGAACAAAGTGGTGGAAGTCGCCGCCCGCAGCCGCAGCGAAGACGCGATTCACCTGGAGCATTTCCAGGCCGATCCCGCCGCCAATGCCGGCCCGAGTGGCGGTTTTGAAGTGGAACTGGCCAGCTCCGGCGCGGTGCTGCAAATCCCGGCCAATACCAGCCTGGTCGACGTGCTTCAGGCCCACGGCTGCGACATCGACACCGAGTGCCGCGAAGGCATCTGCGGTACGTGCATCGTCGAGGTGCTGGACGGGGTTCCGGAACACCGCGACAACTGTTTGTCGAGTAAGGAGAAGGCGGGCAACAAGCAAATTTGCGCCTGCGTTTCGCGAGCGCTTTCCGCTCGTCTGGTATTGGACCTGTAAGGGGCGAAACCCCTGGAAACATTGCGTGGGAGTCGATTAAATCGGCGCCCCACGACCGTCCAGGGAGGAGACGGTCAGTACCCGGAATTAATCGAACCGCTCGACGAAGCGGTCGAAAAATAACAATAAAACTGACGTGAGGCCCTGCGGTCATGAGTACTACTTCGGCGGTGCGCAACGATGCATTCGAAAGTTGGTTAAGCCAGGTCAATCAGGCCTGTGGGCGCTTCGACGCCCGCGCACTGGACGCGAATTTCTACGGTGAACTGGCGGAGTACCGCAGTGGCGCGATCAACCTCAGTGTGGTCGACATGGCCCATGTGCATTTGTATCGCACCAGCAAAGACGTGAGTACCAGCAGCGACGGCCACTACTACGCGGTGTTCCAGCTGCGTGGCAGTTCGCAACTCGAACAGGGCGACAACCGCGCGTTATTGGGCTGTGGCGACATCGCGCTGATCGACGCTTGCCGTCCCAGTGACATGACCTATAACGAGGATTCCCGGCAGTTGTCGCTGATCCTGCCGCGCCAGGTGGTGCAGCGTGGTTCGCACTTCAACGCGGTCAACTGCGCCACGCGCATTGCGGCCAACACGCCACTGGCAGCGTTGGCCAACCGCATGGTCCTGGAAACCCGCCAGCAACAAAGCCTCGACATGCAGGAAAGCGAAGCGGTGCTCGATGCGCTGGTCAGCCTGCTGTTGCCGGGGATCAGCGCTCGTGACGTCGGCGCCGACGCTCATGAGCGGCAGTTTCGCAAAACCATCGCCTACATCGACGAGCACATCAGCAGCGAAGAGTTGTGCCCGGAGCTGATTGCCCGAGAGGTGGGGATTTCGGTGCGTGGTTTGTACCGGATGTTTTCCAAGCGCGGGCTGGTGGTGGCGCAATACATCAAGCATCGGCGCCTGGATTTCTGCGCGGAAAACCTGCGCCGCTCTGACGTTGAGCAGAAGCTATCGGCGTTGTGCTATGCGTGGGGGTTTTCGGATTCCAGCTACTTTTCCTCGGCGTTCAAATCCCGCTTCGGTGTGTCGCCGGGCGAGTACCGCAAGCGCTATAGCCACTGACCGCGTTATCGTTCTTCGCGAGCAGGCTCGCTCCTGCATTGGTCCTGCGTACACAGTTCCAGTGTAGGAGCGAGCCTGCTCGCGAAGGCGGCCTGATGACCGCCGAAGATTAAGGTTCAGTGCCGCGCCGGCTCATCCACCGGCAAATGCAGCACCTCGCGCACCAGCATGGCAATGCTGCTCACGCCCATCTTTTCCTTGATCTTGGTCCGGTGCACATCAACGGTCTTCACGCTGATGTTCAGCTCCCGGGCAATCACCTTGCTGGCCTTGCCATCGATCACCAGCATCAACACTTCCCGTTCCCGGCTGGTCAGCAGCGCGAGCTTGCCTTGCAGGTTCTGGCGCTGCTGCTGATCGGCCTGGGCATGCACGGCGGTCTTCAGCGCGGCCTGAATGCGGTCGATCATCTGTTGCGGGTTGTACGGCTTCTCGACGAAATCCAGCGCACCGTTTTTCATCGCCGTGACCGACATCGGAATGTCGCCATGCGCCGACACGAAAATCGTCGGCAACGTGCTGCCACGCTGGTTGAGGATCTCCTGCAACTGAAAGCCGCTGGTTTCCGGCATGCGCACGTCCAGCACCAGGCACGCCGGCTGTTTGGGGTCGTACTGGCTCAAAAACTCTTCAGCGCCGGCAAAGCATTGCGCCTGCACACTGACTGACTCCAGCAACCAGGCGAGCGAGGTTCGCAGGTCTTTGTCGTCATCGACGATGTAAACAATCGGTTTGCGGGTTTCCATCAGGGACTGCCACGAGAAATTCTATTTATTGTTATCGCACGCGTGCACGCTGCGGCGGACTTGCGCCTATGTTGGCGCCTCAAAGCAGGATACCCACTGCGAAGGGCGCTGACGATAAAGAAACCACCTAGTCGACTAGCGGAAAGCCCACCTCGCCATGGGGATCGTCAGAATGGTTGCGGGCCGCCTGGGGTCTTAGTCTTGTTCCATCACCAAGGACCGCGCAACGACGGTCCTCCTGAAGGAAGGGGCATCGACATGGCCGACCTGAGCCAGCAGCAAATCGACTTTCGCAACGCCATGGCGCAGCTGCCTGCTGCGGTGAACATCATCACCACCAACGGCCCCGGCGGACAATGCGGCATCACCGCCAGCGCGGTGTGCTCGGTCACTGATTCGCCACCGACCGTGCTGGTCTGCGTCAACCGCAACAGCGCCACCCACGACGTGTTCCGCACCAACGGCCACTTGTGCGTCAACGTGCTGTGCGGCGAACAGGAAGAACTGGCCCGCCACTTCGCCGGCATGACCCAAGTGTCGATGGCCGAACGTTTTGCCTGGGACCTGTGGGACGAAGGCGACACGGGCGTGCCGTTGCTGCGCGATGCGCTGGTGCAACTGGAAGGGCGAATCACTGAGTGCAAGGAAGTCGGGTCGCATTCGGTGATGTTTGTTGAGTTGTCGAATGTTGGTGTGCGAGCGCAGAGGGACAGCCTGGTGTATTTCAACCGGTTATTTCATCGGCTGGAGCATGCGGGGGCGGTTTGCTGATACACCGCGTTATCGTTCTTCGCGAGCAAGCCCGCTCCCACACTTGACCGAGTTGTCCGGACGGACGCGGACCAATGTGGGAGCGAGCCTGCTCGCGAAAGCGGTCTGCCAGTCACCGCACCTGTTGCAGATATTCCCTGGCCAACAAGCACGCCCGCTCAATCAACATCGGCGCCATCTCAATCGCCGTCGGCGTGCCTTTGCGGGTGTGAATCCAGCCCAGGTACGTGGTGCCGCGCAGCATCAGAAACAACGCCAACGTCGCACGGTCTGCCTCGGTCAGCGGCTTGACCGCGTCATACCCGGCCAGCAACGCCGCTCTGATCTGCTCATAGCGCGGATCATCCAGGCAGAAATACAACGCCGTCGCCAGCTCGAACATGTGCCAGCCAAACCCCGCATCATCAAAGTCGATCAACCTCAACTGCGGGCCTTCAATCAGCAGATTCTCCGGCACCAGGTCCGCGTGAATCATGCCGAAGTTGTCCAGGTGCCGCCCGTAACGACGCAGGTCGTTGCGCGCTTGGCGACGAGCGTGTTGCAACAGTGAACGCTGATCATCGCTGAGCTGTTCCAGCTCCCAGAAGCGCCCCCAAAACGGATTGGCACCGATCAATCCGTCCTCATCCCAGGCATGCCGCACAAACTCGTCCGGCTGCTGCCAACTCGCCGCATGCGAGTGAATGCGCGCGGCAATCGCGCCCGCTTCGGCAAACAGAAAATCGATTTCAGTATCCGCCTGCACCCCGGCTTCAGAGGTGCCCGCCGTCGCGCCCGGCAGCCAGGCGAGCATGTCGATGTGGCGCGGTTCGCCGATGTCGGCATGCAGCACTTCGACCAGATGTTGCTCATTACGCGCGCGGATAATCTGCGGCACGGTGATGCCAGCGGTGGCAAGGGCTTCCATCCATTGCAGCTCGGAACGCAGCGCCGCTTCGCAGTGATAGCCGTTGCGGTGGATGCGCAGGGCGACGCGCTGGCCGTCCTCGCGCCGGGCCGAGAACACCGCGTTTTCGCGGAATTTCACCAGTTCGATCTCGCCAAACTTGCCGTCCCACTGTTGCAGGGCATGGCGGGCGAGGTCGTGCAGTTTGGCGACTTGCTGGTCGTGGCTCAGGCTGTGGAATTCAGTCATGACAGGGCCTCAAAGAGCGCTCAGGGCGCGGTCCAGCGTGTCAACGAAGAGGTCGGCGTGGTCGCGGTTGAACACCAGCGGCGGCCGCAGTTTGAGAATGTTGTCGCCGGCGCCGATCTTGCTGATCAGCACGCCGTTTTCGCGCATGTCGTTCACCACTTTTCGCGCTTCCGCGCCGGCAGGCTCCTTGCTGGCGTGGTCGCGCACCAGTTCCATGGCGAAGAACAACCCTTTGCCGCGCACATCACCGATGATCGAATGCTTGCCAGCCAACCCTTGCAGGCGCTGCTGCACATAGGCGCCGACGGATTGCGCGTTGCGCAGCAGCTGTTGCTCTTCAATCACATCCAGCACCGCCATACCAACCGCCGCCGCCACCGGCGAACCGCCGAAGGTGTTGAAGTACATGGCGCTGCGCCCGAACGATTCGACCAAGGCCTTGCTGGTGATCAGCCCGGCCAGTGGGTAGCCGTTGCCCATTGGTTTACCGAGAGTGACGATGTCCGGCACCACGTTGTGGGCCTGATGACCCCACAGGTGATCGCCGGTGCGGCCGAAGCCGGATTGCACTTCATCGGCGATGAACAAACCGCCCGCCGCGCGAATCAACTCAGCGGCTTTGTTGACGAAACTCGCCGGCACGCGCGGCAAGCCTTCGTTGGCGAACAGCGTGTCGATCAGCAGTGCGGCAGGGCGAATGCCTTGCGCCTGCATCGAGGCGATGGCGGCTTTGATATTGGCGGCATATTCCTCCGCCAATTGCGCTTCAGTGGTGCCGGCGGGCGCGTGGTACAGGCACGGAATCGGCACGGCGCGGGCATGGGCGGCGAACGGCTCGGGTGAGGGCAACGCGGTGGTCACTTCGGCCAACGAGGCCGAGTTACCGTGGTAGTTGTAATCGCTGACGATGATGCCGGTGCCGCCGCTGGCAAACCGCGCCAGGCGCAGCGCCAGTTCGTTGGCTTCGCTGCCGGTGCAGGTGAACATCGCGGTGTCGAGCGGCTCGGCGAAGGTCGCGGTCAAGCGTTCGGCGTACCGCACCACTTGCTCGTCGAGGTAACGGGTGTGGATGTTCAGCGTCATCGCCTGGCGGTGCATCGCTTCCACCACGTGCGGGTTGCAGTGGCCGACGCAGGGCACGTTGTTGTAGACGTCGAGGTAGCGCTGGCCGTCGACGTCGTACAGCCAGACGCCTTCACCGCGCACCAGGTGCAACGGCTTGTCGTAGAACAACGGTGAAGCGCTGCCAAGGACGCGATGGCGGCGTTGCAGGAGCGTGTCTTCAGGCATGGTCTGGAACCTCGAGATCGGCGCTGCGGGCGGGCATCCGGGCGCGCAGCAGGAAGTTGAAAATGCACAGGACGAAGGTCACCGCCAGGGCGATCAGCATCATCATGTCGAGTTGGAAACAGGCAGCGATCACCACCAGCGTCAGGGCCAGGCCCAGCCACGCCACCACGGTGCCGCCGGCCAGACGGAACGGGCGCGGCAGGTCAGGCTGGCTGCTTTTGATGCGCAGGTACGCGCCGAAAATGAACAGGTAGCAGACGTTGAGCAGCAGCACGACCGCGAGCATCACTGTGGCCGGGTCGACGGCGGACATCGGCAGGCCGATCGCACCGATCAGCAGCAAGGCCGGGAACGGCGTGCCGCGCTTGCCGGTCTTGCCCAGCCACTGCGGGAACAAACCGTCGCGGGCCATGGCAAACAACTGGCGCGAGGCGGCGTAGATCAGCGAGAAGAACGTGGCGATCAACCCGAACACCGCGCCGCAACCCACTACCTTGGCCAGCCACGAAGCGTCGCCGTAGACGTTGGTGCTGGTCATCGCGGCGTACAGCGGATCGCCCGCAGAACCGACCAGTTCGACGCCACCGGCGCCCGGTGCGCAGACCAACACCACCAACGCGGTCACCAGCAAGGTGCCGATGGCGGCGAGGATGCCCCGTGGCATGGTGCGGCCAGGGTTATGCGCTTCTTCCGCCGCCGAGCCCGTCTGCTCGACGGTGATGAACAGCCAGATCGCGAAGGGCACACACGCGAAGATCCCGCCGAGGCTGACGGCTGGGCCGGTCAGGGCCGCCGGCATCGTCAACAGGTTCGCCATTTCGACGTGCGGCGCCATGGCCACGCCAAAGGTCAGCAGCGCGACGACGGCGATAACGCCCGCGATCATGGTCAGGCCCATGGCCTCACCGACGCCACGCAGGTGGATGCCTATGATCACCGCGAACAAGGCGATTTTCACCGGCCAGCCACCGAGGCCGAAAATCGATTCGGTGTAGGCGCAAATGAAGGTGGCCGCCGCACCGGTGCCGATGGTCAGCGCTATCGCGCAGGCGACGCCGACCAGGTAACCCACGAACGGCCCGAAGGCGCTTTGTGCATAGACGAATACACCGCCGGCGCTGGGCAATGCGGTCGACAGTTCGGCGACGCACAACGCCAACCCGCCGCAGAGCAACGCCATCAACACCGTGGCGATCAGCATGTTCATCCAGCCGCCGGCCATCAGGCCGAAATTCCAGCCGGAGAACTGCCCGGCCACCACTAACGCAATTCCGAGGCCGGCAATCTTTGGCCAGCCCAACGCACTTTTCTTAAGCACAGAAGTCTCCCGCGACCCTGGGGTCGATTTGTTGTTTTTGGGGGGTAGAAAAGGGGATCGGTTTTGATACTACGCGGGGGTGGGGGTGGGGCTTGTTTGTGCGTATGCCATCTGGTTGTTTGTGGATGCCAGAATTGGTTGGGGGGGCGCTCAGGGGGACCGCGTTATCGTTCTTCGCGAGCAGGCTCGCTCCCACATTGGACCGCGTAGGGCCGGACAACGCGGTCAACTGTGGGAGCGAGCCTGCTCGCGAAAGCGGTGCCCGTTCGGAGTGCTGTTTAAAGGTGTTTAAGGATACTTCCGGAAAGCTACAACGCCTTGCGCCATTGCCTACGACTACGCCAGAATCCGCCGGCTTGTGCGCTTTGGACGCCCTCGGTAACTTGATTCCCGTCACTGATTCTCAGTGATCGGGTTTAGTAGCCCGAGGATTTGAAGGCTGCACAAGTGTCTGTCAGACAGGTATTTCCATGCCTGTATTTGATGGTGGCTGTGCGCAGGGCGTCCTCGGACGCGCCGGCTTTGCCTTCGTTCCCGGTCTACTAACCTGTGTACAGCCGCCACCCCTCGTATTAGTAGCGAGGCGTGGCTGCCCGATAAGGACGAAGGTAAATATGTTCAAGGTAACGCCAAATCCGCCAGACACAGATCCGGCATCCCCCTACGAATCAGTCGATTCAAAGAAATTCCACGAAGCCGCCGAACGCGCCCTCGATCACTACCTCAACCCCGGCGCCATCAAATCCCCGGCCACCCGCAAACCCAGCACGATGTTCATGCTCGCACCGAATCTGCGGGACGAAGACCTGTTGGCCCACACCTGTGAGACCTTGGCCCAGGCCAGTGTCATGACCAGCGATTTCGCGGGGTACCTGGAAGGGCCGCATCGGCACACGGCCATGGCGATCCAGCAGATCATCATGCTGGCGGAACTGGCGGCGAACCGGATGATGGATAACGTTGAGGTGCCGAAGTAATACGCTGAGACCGCGTCATCGTTCATCGCGGGCAAGCCCGGCTCCCACAGGTTTTGAGGTGATCACAAAATGATTGAACACTATAAAACCTGTGGGAGCGTGGCTTGCCCGCGATGGCATCACCTCCGTCAAAAGTGAATCAAGACCGACACATCAACGCATTCCAATACTGCACGCCCCTATGTAAGACCGTCCTGTCAGCACCTTCTGATTTTCCTCACTCTGCGACTTAACACCCCAACGGCTGTGTACTTTGTCCGCAAGGACCCATTGTCGAGAGAAAGAGTATGGATAAGTCTTCAAGGAAAACCGTTACGGACAGTGCACTCAAACAAGCCCTGCTAATGGTTGATCTAACCGAATCAAGCACTCCCGATCACGCCGTCCGGCTGCTGCTGAATGAAGTCCTCCAAGGACTCGCTGAAAAAGGCTGGCCCCAAGCTCAACAGCAGACAGGGCCGAGGATTGTGTCTGCTGAGGAAAATTACGGTTTGCTCGGTTATGACCCGGCAGAAGTCACGCTCGGGAGTGAACATACACGTTGGGTCGATGAGTGCTCGCTATTACGCACGCAAACCACCAGTCAGATTCCAGCAGCGCTTCAGCGAGCCGCTCAAATGCGGCAACCGGGGCAGATGATCTTGCTCGCTGCGCCGGGAATTACCTTCCGTCGCGATAGTCGGGATCGTTGGCATTGTGCTGAACCACATCAAATGGATATCTGGGTGCTGGGTGATCCGGAACTGTCCACGCATGAGCATCTATTGCGTCTGGTTGGCGATATTCTCAATTCCGCCGTTCCTGAAAAAAACTGGGTCTACAGCGACAGTCCTCATCACTACACAGAGGGCGGAATTGAAGTGAATGTATTGAATGACGGTGCACAAGTCGAAGTGCTGGAATGCGGTCGTATTGCGAGGTCTTTGCTGGAACGCTTGAAGATCGACCCGCTGCGTCATGGGGGGCTGGCACTTGGAATGGGACTGGATCGACTGACCATGTTACGCAAAGGCATCCCGGATATTCGCTTGTTACGCGATCAGAACACGCGAGTGCAGGCGCAGATGCATGATCTGAATGCATGGACTGCGGTATCTCGTTTGCCGTCGATTGCTCGTGACATTTCGTTGGCGGTAACGCCGGGGCTAAGCGAAGAAGTGTTGACCGAAAGGATGTTGCTGGCTGCGGGTGATAGTTCTGACTGGATCGAAGAGATGCAGATCAAGGGGCGTTGGGATTTCTTGGATTTACCCTCGCAGGCCATTGAGCGACTTGGGATGCTGCCGGGCCAGGAAAACGTGCTTTTGCGTGTGGTGTTGCGTGATTGCTCGCGATCAATCACTACCGCTGAGGCGAATGCGTTGTATGCGGACATTCAGGCGGCGATGCATGAAGGGGCGCCGGGGGCGGGTTATAGAATGGATCTTCCTAATGTTTGACATTGAGCGGCCCCAGTAACCACTCAAACTCCGCGTCATCGTTCATCGCGGGCAAGCCACGCTCCTACAGGTTTTGTCATGTTCAAACATTTTGTGATCACCTCAAAACCTGTGGGAGCCGGGCTTGCCCGCGATGGCGGTGGGTCAGGCGACACCCATCTTAGATCCGGAAACTACCCACAAGCTGATTCAACCGATCCGCCTGCCTTTCCAGCTCAGTACACGCCCGCAACGTCGATTGCAGATTCTCCACCCCTTGCTGATTCAGGGTATTGATCTCGGTAATGTCGACATTCAACGCCTCAACCACCGACGTCTGTTCTTCCGTCGCCGCTGCCACCGATTGGTTCACATTGTCGATCTCGCCAATGCGCTGTGTCACGCTGCTCAAGCGTTTACCGGCCAGGTTGGCGATGCTCACGCTTTCCTCGCTGTGCTGTTGGCTTTCGGTCATGGTCGTCACCGATTCGCGCGCGCCGATTTGCAGCTCTTCAATCATTTGCTGAATCTCCGCCGCCGACGTCTGCGTACGCCCGGCGAGGCTGCGCACTTCATCGGCGACCACTGCAAAACCTCGTCCCGCTTCACCGGCGCGGGCGGCTTCGATAGCGGCATTGAGCGCCAATAAATTGGTCTGCTGCGAGATGCCCTTGATCACTTCGAGAATGTGCCCGATGTTCACGGTTTTGCCGTTGAGCACTTCGATGTTGGCGCACGAGGTGCTGATTTTGCCGGACAGTTCGTTCATCACCTGGATCGTGCGCTCCACCACTTGGCGACCGTCCTCGGCTTGTTGCCGCGCAGCCGAAGCCTGTTGCGAAGCATCGGACGCGTTATGTGCGATCTCCTGCGCGGCGGCACCCAGTTGATTGATCGCAGCGGCGACGCTGTTGGTGCGGGTCGATTGTTCGTCGAAGTTGCTCAGCGATGAGTTGGAGGCGAGCAGCACACGCTTGGCCCCTTCGTTGACACCGAGCGCTGCCGAAGACACTTCGCGGATCGAATGATGAATACGTTCGACAAAGCGATTGAACGCCGTCGCCAGTTGGCCGATTTCATCCCGCGATTGCACCGACAGGCGCCGGGTCAAATCGCCTTCGCCGAGGGAAATATCTTCCATCACCCGCGTCAGCAGTTGCAGCGGCCGGGTGATGCGAAACGCTGCATACCAGATCAGCATCAACCCCAGCAGCGCCGAGCCACCGCCCAGCAACAACTCCAGCGCGGTGCTTTGCACGCCTTGCGCGTCGAGTTCGTTTTGCAGTGTGGTCACCGGGGCCAGCAACACGTCTTGCGGCACGCCGACCAGCACGCCCCACGGTGCAGCGCCGGCAATCGGCGCCAGCGGTTCGAGGACGTTGATCTGCTGCTGGTCGACAAACACTTTCGCTTGGCCCTGACGCAGCGCGTCCATCACCGGGGCATCGTCCAGCGGCTGCCCGAGGCGGCTGACGTCCTGGCTGTTGGCGGAAATCACCCCGCGCGGGCTGACGATGCTGATCTGCCCGTGGCCGTCGAACAGTTGATGCGCGCTGGCTTCGCTGTTGTGTTGCAGGGCGGCGAGGTTGATGTCGAGGCCGACCACGGCGATGACTTTGCCGTTGTCCATCAGCGGGAACGCAATGCTGGTCACCAGTTTGCGGCTGCCGGAGGCTTCGTCGAAATACGGTTCCAGCACGCACGCCTGGCGGGTGTCGCGGGCGCAGGTATAGAAGGCGTTGTACGGCGCGCCGCTGGGGCCGGGGGAGGTGTTGGCGAGCAGGGCTTCGTCACCGATCACCGCTTGCAGTTCGCCGGGTTTGCTTTGCACCCAGTACAGGGAGAAGCGGCCGGTCTCGTTGCTGCCGGTGTCCGCCTGGTTGGCGAACGTGGCGTCGGCGCCATCGAGGGCGTCGGGTTCGAAAATGACATAAAGCCCGAGCAGGTCGGGCTTGTCGATCAGGGCCTGGTGTAGCTGGGTGCTCAGCTCCTGGCGCAGTTGTGGGCGGGTCAGATGACCCTGCTGTTGCAGTTGCCGCAAGTACAGCAAATAGCGCGACAAGCCTTGGCCGTATTCATGAGTCTGCATGAAGGTGCGTTGCACCTGCATCGCCTGCACGGTGCCCAGCGCCTGCATGTGTTCCTTGGCGGCGTTGGCGAGCATGTCGCTGCTGGCCTTGGCCACTTGCTGGCTGCTTTGATGAGTTTGATACAGCGACAAGCCCATCAGCAGCCCCACCACCAACAACAGGCAGAGGCCGGCGAGCAGGGCGATCTTGCTCTGGATCGTCAGAAATCTTGAGTGCATTGGAAAGGCCTTTTTCCTTGAAACACATTAATGCTGCAAACGCGATCTGTAGAGGCTTGCGCAACCTGTGGGAGCGAGCCTGCTCGCGAAAGCGGTGTATCAGGCAACACACATGTCGACTGACACTCCGTCTTCGCGAGCAGGCTCGCTCCCACAGGGATTGCGCCGGTTGCTAGATGATTTGCGTCGGACAAAACCTAGAACGTAGTGGCGAACACCACCTGGCTGTAGAGGTTTTTGTCGTTGTTGCCCAACTGGGTGCCACCCTGTTCGGCGCTCTTGTCCGGCTGGTACAGACCCACCAGCGGCATCACCGTCAGGTGCTCGTTGACGTGCCATTCGGCGTACAGGTCCACCTCGTGGCCATCGGTGTTGCCGAGGTTGCGGTCGATGGTGTCGTAGTTGAAATACATCACGCCGACGTTGAGGTTTTCCAGTGGCGAAACCTTCATGGAAACGTTCTGGATGCGCGAGTTGCTGTTGAACGGCCCGGCATAGTTACCCGCCACTTCACCCTGGAACCATGTGCCGTAACCGCGGCTGAAACCGTAGAACAACGTGTCGTAGTTTTCCGAGAAGCGGCTGTAGCGATAGCTGACATACGGCGTCCAGAGGGCGTCGGAAAAGGTCCAGCCGGCTTCCAGGTACCAGGCGTCTTCGTTGCCGGTGTGCGGTTTGTCCTGCTCGGCGTATTCACCGGACAGGAACAGGTTTTTCACCCCGGCATTACCGGTGGCGCGCAGGCTGTAGGTCTTCATGCCGTCGCGTTCAGCTTGCAACGGGGATGCGTATTGCTCGTCGACATCGGTGGTGTCGATGTAGGTCAGGCCAACGGTGCCGGCTTCGGCCACGTGTTCGAGGGTGCCGACGTACATTTCGGTCTTGGCCTGGGCGCGGTTATCCGACTTCAGCCACATCAGGTCGCTGCGCCAGCCTTGTTTGCCACCGAGGCGCAACACGGCGGTTTCGTCGAAGGCTTTACGGGCGGCGAGGTAGTAGGCGCCGCCGCGATTGAATTCGCCGTCGGCCAAGCCCTTGCCCATGTTCAGCGCGTCGCCGTCGATCAGGAAGCCGTCGCCGACCACGATGTTCTGGCGGCCGAAGGACAGGTCGATTCCGTCATCACCCATCGCTTCAAACAACTTGCCCGAGCGCCAGCCGAGGTAGGCGTCTTCGAACTTGGTGGTGCGTTCCGAACCGTCGCTGAAACCGGCGGCATCGCCGTCGCCCCAGGTGCCGGAGCTGAGCATGTTGCCGGCGCCATAAGCGGTACCAAAACCGGCCAGGCCTTTGTCGAAGCTCAGGCCGTACTTGACGTAGCCCTCTTGCCAGGACGAGGAACCTTCACTGAGACGGCCCGACAGTGCGTAGTTTTCCTGGCTGTGGAAAGCGCCGAAAACCGCTTCCAGCGTGGCGTTCAGATGACTGTCGTCATTGGCATAGAGTTCGTAGGCATGGGCCTGGGAGGCACTGATCATCAGCGCGAGCGTCGAGAGACGAAGCAAGGGGGACTTGAGCATGGTGTGGCATCCATTCTTGTTCATGACCACAGGGTTGAGGTCTGTTTCGATACTAAGGCGCGGAACTTTTTCGGCCTTTTGTGTGGTTGCCAAAGAGTTGCCTGTGCTTGCCAAAATGCCCGGTTTGGCAGGCCAGCCAACACGACTGGCACGCAGGGCAAAGCCTGGGCGTCACTGACCGCTGACAATCCGTCTCAACCCTGCTGTCGCTTCCCCTCACGGATTTTCAAGGTCGCTTTCTTATGTTCACTTCGCAGAAATTTTCCCTCATCGGTGTGCTGACCCTGGCGCTGGCGCAAACCGTCGTCGCCGCTGACTGCGCGCCGGATCAGGGCCACGGCGCCCAGGTCTTCGCCAATGAATGCGGGGTCTGCCACTCCGTGAGCAAAGGCATGGCCGGGATGATGGGGCCGAACCTTTCGGGCGTGGTCGGGCGCAAATCCGGCTCGCTCGAAGGCTTCAGCTACTCCCAGGCGATGCGCAGCAAAGACGTGACCTGGCAAGCCGAAACCATCACGCAATTGATCACCCAACCCCAGGCTTATGTGCCCGGGACCTACATGCCCTACATGGGGCTGGCCTCCGCTGATGATCGTCAGGCAGTGGTCTGCTATCTCAAAGAACAACGCTGAACAGCCGGATTCTCAGGCTGACCCCCACGTTTGAATGACAGGTGAATAATGAGCAACGTTGAAATTCTGCCGCAGGTTGCCGCCTTCCTTGACCGCCGCCATGGCTGCTTTATCGATGGCCAATGGGTGTTGGCCGATGGCCCGACCATTGCCGTGGTCAACCCGGCCACCGGGCAAACCCTGTGCGAAACCCTGGACGCGCCGCTGGACGTGGTTGAGCAGGCCGTGCAGTCGTCCCATAAAGCGTTCAAATCCGGTGTGTGGTCGGGCCTGCGTCCGGCCGACCGCGAACGCATCCTGCTGAACTTCACCGCACTGGTTGAAGCGCACGCCGAAGAACTGGCGCAACTGGAAACCCTGAGCCAGGGCAAGTCGATCAACATGGCCCGCGCCCTCGACTTGAACGCGACCGTGGAATTCATGCGCTACATGTCCGGCTGGGCGACCAAGATCGAAGGCCAGACCTTCGACGTGTCGATCCCGCTGCCGCCGGGCGCCAAGTTCACCGCGTTCACCAAGCGTGAGCCAGTGGGCGTGGTGGTCGGGATCGTGCCGTGGAACTTCCCGCTGCTGATCGCTGCCTGGAAACTGATGCCGGCGCTGGCCACCGGTTGCACCGTGATCATCAAACCGGCGATGGAAACCCCGCTGACCGCCATGCGCCTGGCTGAGCTGGCGCTGGAAGCCGGCATTCCGGCTGGCGTGTTCAACGTCGTCACCGGTGGCGGTGCTTCGGTGGGCGGCGTGCTGACCGCGCATCCGCTGGTGAGCAAAGTGTCATTCACCGGTTCCACCGCCGTGGGCAAAAGCGTCGGCGTGGCGTGCATGGAAAACATGACACGCTTCTCGCTGGAACTGGGCGGCAAAAACCCGATGATCGTGCTCGCTGATGCCGACATCGAAAAAGCCGTGCAAGGCGCGATCCTCGGTGGCCTGCTGAACAACGGCCAGGTCTGCGCAGCGGCGTCGCGCTTCTACGTGCACCGCTCGATCCACGACCAATTCGTCGAAGCGCTCGCCGCTGCGGTCTCCGCCATGCCAATCGGCGCGGGCATGAACTGCAACGCCGCGATCAACCCGCTGGTGTCGCGCAAGCAGCAACAAAGCGTGCTCAAGCACATCGAACTGGCCCGCCGCGAAGGCGCGCGCGTGGTGTCGGGCGGTGAGTTAGTGGAAGGCGAGGGCTTCTACGTGCAGCCGACCATTCTGGCCGACATCGACCACAGCATGGCCGTGGCCCGTGAAGAAGTGTTCGGCCCGGTGCTGGGCGTGATGCCATTCGATGATGAAGACGCCGTGATCGCGCTGGCCAACGACAACCGCTACGGTTTGGCCGCGAGCCTGTGGACCAATGACCTCGGTAAAGCGATGAACTTGGTGCCGCGTATCGAGGCCGGTACGGTGTGGGTCAACGCCCACGTGCTGCTCGACCCAGCCATGCCATTTGGTGGTGTCAAGCAATCGGGCATGGGCCGTGAGTTCGGGCGTGCGGTGATTGAGGCGTATACCGAGTTGAAATCGGTGTGTATTGCGCACTGATTAAGTGATTTGCAACGGCCCCTGCAATGGGGGCCGTTGGCTTGACTGACTAACGGCGACACGGCCGACGTGGAATCCATTGCTTCCAGTTAATAGGAAGCATTACTATTCACGCCCCGTTCCCACAGCACACCGCAATGACCCCCAAGCTGCCCCGCAGACACGGCTTTTTCGAGCATTACGAAGAGTTGGTTGGCACCTGGACCCGTCGCCTGAGAAATCGTCAGCAGGCCGAGGATCTGGCCCACGACACCTTCGTGCGGGTGCTTGAGTCGAATTCGGCGGCGGTGGAGCAGCCTCGGGCCTATTTGCACCAGACCGCGCGCAACATCGCGGTGGACGGTTATCGGCGGGAGGATCGACGGGGCGCCATGGAGTCGCAGGCGAATGATCTCAGTGTGTCGTCGACCGGCGACCCGGAGCAGTACATGCAGGCGATCCAGTTGGCCGATTCCATCGAACGGGCGCTCACCGAGCTGCCGCTCAATTGCCGCAAGGTGTTTGTGTGGCAAAAGATCGAAGGCCTGACCCAGGCTGAAATCGCCGAGCGCCTAGGGCTGTCCAAGAACATGGTGGAAAAGTATATGATCCGCACGTTGCGGCATCTGCGCGACCGCCTCGACGGGTTGCAACCATGATCGGCAACGCCTTCTCACCCCCAGCTCAACAGGAACTTCCATGATGGATACTCGTGATTGTGCGTGCGGGCATGCAACCGTTCGGGACGACGCGGCGCGCTGGTTTGTGCGGATGCAGGAGCCGGCGGTGGACGTCGTCGAATACCGTCGCTTCGAGGCGTGGCTCGGCGAACACCCTCAACATCGAGAAGAATTCGAAGTCCTGCAAGGCTTGTGGACGGCGGCTGATCTGGTGCCGGCCGCGCGCTTGCAAGCGTTATGCGAAAACCCGCCAGTCCGCAAAGCACGCCAGTCGTGGGTGCGTTACGCGGTGGCCGCGAGTGTGGTGGCCGTGGCGCTGGGCCTGGGCTTGTTCAGCGGTTTGAATCATCCGGCGCCTTACACGGCCGAATATTCCACTGCGTTGGGTGAGCGCCGTCATGTGGCGTTGCCCGACGGTTCGGTGATCGACTTGAACAGCCGCAGCCGCATTCAGGTGAACTTTGAAAAAGACCGGCGCGGCATTGAGCTGATCGAGGGCGAAGCGATGTTCAGCGTCGAGCACGACACCAGCCGACCGTTCGTGATCGATGCTGGCAATGGTCTGGTCACGGTCACCGGCACGCGCTTCGATGTACGCCGCGATCTCAGCGAAACCCGGGTGGCGGTGGAACAGGGCACGGTCAAGGTTCAGGGGCAGGGCGCCGAATTTGTCAGCCTGAGCGCCGGCCTCGGTACGCGCATTGACGCCCAAGGGACTGTCGCGGCGGCCTACGCCGTCAACCCGGCAGAACTGACCGCGTGGCGCAGCGGCAAACTGGTGTTCAACAACGCCAGCCTCAGCGAGGTGGCGGCCGAAGTGTCGCGCTATCGCGAGAAGCCGCTCACCGTCGGCAGCGACAAAGTCGGCAACCTGCGCCTGACCAGCGTGTTCAAATCCGACAACACCGACGCCCTGCTCAAGGCCCTGCCGAGCATCCTGCCGGTGGCCGTGCGCACCCTCGATGACGGCAGTCAGGAAATAATTTCCAAATAATTTCCAAACCGATTCAGGTTTTTTTCGAGTTCATCGTCTTCTTGTCCAACTGCAACTGGTTTGCATTAACAAACGCATACGTTTGCGATCCACAGGACATTGTTCGACGTGAATAACACCTCTGCCAAAAACAACAAAACCCATTGGTTACCGCTGGCGCTCGCCTTGGCGGTCAGCGCCGCGCTGCCCCAGGCGTTCGCCGCCGGTGGCATTCATATTCCAGCGCAGCCACTGGGCGAGGCCTTGAGTGAGCTGGGCCAGCAGTCTTCGTTGCAGGTTTTTTTCAGTCCTGAACTGGTCGCCGGCAAACAAGCCCCGGCCGTCGACGGCGACATCTCGCCGGAAGAGGCCTTGCGCCAATTGCTGCAAGGCAGCGGCTTGCAATACCAGATCGATGAAGGCTCGGTGACCCTGACCCCGGCACAGACTTCCGCTGTTGCGGGTCCGATTGAACTGGGCATGACCGACATCAAAGTGGTCGGTGACTGGCTCGACGATGCTGATGAGGCCCTGGTGCAGAATCACCCCGGCGCGCGAACGGTGGTTCGCCGTGAAGCGATGATCGAGCAGGGCGCGATGAACGTCGGCGACGTGCTCAAGCGTGTGCCCGGCGTGCAAGTACAGGACGCCAACGGCACCGGCGGCAGCGATATTTCCCTGAACGTCGGCGTGCGCGGCCTGACCTCGCGTCTGTCGCCGCGCTCCACCGTCTTGATCGACGGCGTACCGGCCGCGTTTGCGCCGTACGGCCAGCCGCAATTGTCGATGGCGCCGATTTCCTCGGGCAACCTCGACAGCATCGACGTGGTGCGTGGCGCCGGTTCCGTGCGTTATGGGCCACAAAACGTCGGTGGCGTGATCAACTTCGTGACGCGCGCGATCCCGGAAAAAGCCACCGGTGAAATCGGCACCACCCTGGAAACTTCACAGCACGGTGGCTGGAAACACATCGACACCGCATTCGTCGGCGGCACCGCTGACAACGGCATCGGCATGGCGCTGTTGTATTCCGGCGTCAACGGCAACGGTTACCGCGAAAGCAACAACGGCAACGACATCGACGACGTGATCCTCAAGACGCATTGGGCACCGACCGATGTCGATGATTTCAGCCTCAACTTTCACTATTACGACGCCAGCGCCGACATGCCCGGCGGCCTGACGCAGGCGCAATACGACGCCGACCCGTTCCAGTCCGTGCGCGACTACGACAACTTCAGCGGCCGCCGCAAAGACGTGTCGTTCAAGTGGGCGCGGCAGATTAACGACCGTACCCAGGCCGAAGTGCTGACGTACTACACCGACAGTTTTCGCGGCAGCAACATCGCCGCCCGCGACCAGAAAACCCTCAGCTCGTACCCGCGCAGTTACTACACCTTCGGCATCGAACCACGGGTGTCCCATGTGTTTGACGTGGGCCCGACCACGCAGGAAGTCAGCGTCGGTTATCGCTACCTGAAGGAAGCGATGCACGAAGAATCAAGCCGTGTCGCGCTGGTGAACAATCAGCCGGTGCTGACGCCGTCCTCTGACGGCCATGTGTTCCAGGACCGTACCGGCGGCACTGAAGCCAACTCGGTGTACATCGACAACAAAATCGACATCGGCAACTGGACCGTGACCCCGGGCATCCGCTTCGAACACATCAGCACCGACTGGCACGACCGCGCCGTGCTCGATACCGCCGGCAAGCGTGTGCCGGAGAAAAACCGCAGCATCGAAAGCAACGAGCCGCTGCCGGCCCTGAGCGTGATGTACCACCTGTCTGAAGAGTGGAAGCTGTTCGCCAACTACGAAACGTCGTTTGGCAGCCTGCAGTATTTCCAGCTCGGCCAGGGTGGTATCGGCGACAACACCGCCAACGGCCTGGAGCCGGAAAAGGCCAAGACCTATGAGGTCGGCACGCGCTACAACAACGACGTGTGGGGCGGCGAAGTGACGCTGTTCTACATCGACTTCGATGATGAACTGCAATACATCAGCAACGACGTGGGCTGGACTAACCTCGGCGCGACCAAGCACCAGGGTATTGAAACCTCCGTGCATTACGACATGGCTGCGCTCAACCCGATGCTCGATGGCCTGACCGCCAACGCCGGTTTTACCTACACCCGCGCCACTTATGAGGGTGAGATTCCGGGCTTCAAGGGCCGTGACCTGCCGTTCTACTCGCGCCAGGTGGCGACCGCCGGGCTGCGTTACGACATCAATCGCTGGACCTACAACCTCGATGCGTTTGCCCAGTCCAAGCAGCGCTCGCCGGGTACGGGTGTGAATGCCGATGGCAGCTTCAACGGCAACTACATCACCGAAGGTTCGGCGGACGGGCAGTTTGGCGATATTCCGGGTTACGTGACCTGGAACACGCGCGCTGGCTATGACTTTGGTTCGCAGTTGTCGAACCTGAAGCTGGGCGCCGGGGTGAAGAACATCTTCGACAAGCAGTATTTCACCCGGTCCAGCGACAATAACTCGGGGATGTACGTGGGGGCGCCGCGCACGTTCTTTGTGCAGGCCAGTGTGGGGTTCTGATAGACCGAGTCGCCTTCTTCGCGAGCAGGCTCGCTCCCACCTTGGATCTGTGTCGTTCACAAATTCCCTGTGGGAGCGAGCCTGCTCGCGAAGCTTTTAAGCCTTCAACACCTTGCCGCCAATGGCCACCGCCACCAGCAGCAACGCCATCAACCCAAAGGCAAAACTCAAACTGCTGCCATGGGCGATAAACCCGATCAGCGCCGGGCCGGCGAGGATCCCCGCATAACCCAATGTGGTAATGGCCGGCACGGCGATGTGTTCGGGCATGACCGTCTGTTTGCCGACAGCGGTGTACAGCACCGGCACAATGTTCGAACACCCCGCACCCAACAACGCATACCCCACCAGCGCTGTCTCCCAGGCCGGTGCGAACGTCGCCAGCGCCAGGCCCGCCGCAGCCGTCAGCCCGCCGAACACCATCACCCGCGTGGAACCCAGGCGCCGGACAATCCGGTCACCGGTCAAGCGCCCGGCCGTCATGGTCAGCGCAAACGCCGCATAGCCGAGCCCCGCATACGCGGTATCGATCCCGCGTTCCTGCGTCAGGAACACCGCACTCCAGTCGAGCGCCGCGCCTTCGGCGAGGAACACGATGAAGCACATCCCGCCGATAAACAGCACGATGCCATGGGGCACGGCAAACGCCGGGCCGGTGCTTTCGCTGCCGTAAGGCAACAGGTGCGGCGCCGCTTTCAACAGGGCCAGCAACAGCACGGCAATCACCACCAACATCGCGCCCAGCGGTGAAATCCCAAGGCCGAGCAAGCCACTGACGCCCGCCGCGCCGACGATCCCGCCGAGGCTGAACATCCCGTGAAATCCCGACATCATGTTCTTGCCGCTGGCCCGTTCGACGATCACCGCTTGCAGGTTCACCGTCGAATCCACCGTGCCCAGCCCGGCACCGAACATGAACAAGGTGGCGATCAACGCCGGCACTGACGACACCGTCGCCAGCAACGGCAAGGCCGCACAGATCAGCAGCGTTCCACCCGCTGCCACGCGACGGCAGCCGAAGCGTGACGCCAGCAGCCCTGCCATTGGCATCGCCAGAATCGACCCGACCCCGAGGCACAACAGCAGCAGACCGAGCGTCCCTTCATCCAGCCCGGCCCGTGCCTTGGCGTAGGGCACCAGCGGCGCCCAGGCGGCGATGCCGAGACCGGCGATGAAGAAGGCGATGCGGGTGGACATCTGCTCCAGACGGCCGGGGATGACAGGCGCGGGAGTGTTGAGGGCAGTCATGGAAAATCCTTGGCATTGCGGGTTGCTGACGATAGGCAAGGCAACATCCTTGCATATCAGGCAGCGTCCCGCGACCTCGGAGGGTTTTCACGGACATGCAGCGGCGTGTCTAAAACGTCCCGCGTGTCTGATTGGCTGCGCCGCTGGTGAAGCTCACGTTCGGCCCGGGCTGCCAGCGCGCGGCGCTCGTCGGATCGTTGCCGCGCACGATGCACTTCCATTCGATGCCTTGTTGCGCCGGCAAATCGATGGAGCCAGTCCAGCGGTTTTCCTCGGGCTTGTAGTTCAATGCCACGGCATGGCCAGGGTCCCAGGCCCCCAGTTCAAGTGATGAGCCCACCACGTAAACACTCTGTCCGGGGTAAGTGGTGGCGTAGTCGCAGGTGAAGGCAACTCTGACGGGCGGTTGTTCGGGAGCCGTGCTCCACAGGCGAATTTTGCCGCCATCGCGTTCCAGCGTCGGTTGACCCAGGCCTTGGGGCAGTTTTGTCAGGTCCGAGTCCAGGGCAATCACCAGGCTTTTGCGAGTGCCGGTCGTCGTCGCGACCAACCCGGAATATTGAGGCTGAAAACGAATCGGTGAGTCGGCCTTGATTCCGGCCTCCTTGCGTGTCTTGATTAACTGGCGAATCATCTCGCCGCGTTGCCAGTCATACATGTCCGGCCAATACACCGCCGGTGTTCCGGGACTGCTGAGGATGTAAGCGTAGGCCTTGTTCCGCTGTTCTTCGGTCAATGCCCAGTGATGCTGGCCGCCGGAACGTCCGGGTGAAAAACCGGTGTCGTGGTTGTCGACAAAGGTGACGGCGATCTTGCGCCAGAGTGGATCGGGATTGCCGTTGAGCCCATGCCGCCATTCGGCGATTGAACCGTTCTGCATCCGCTCTTTCAGGGCAAAGTCGAAGATGGCGCAGTGGGACCGGTCGGACCAGTCCTTGAGTGAATCCTGCCAACTGGCCTCGCTGCGCCAATCGCCGGCCGGGTATTCGCTGGGGCCTTTCCACATTTCACCGACACAGAATTGCTGATTACCAAAGGCTGTCATCCAGCGATCGACGGTTTCCGGTGCATAGCCGCGCACAAAGTCGAAGCGCAGACCTTTGGCTCCGTACTGTTGGCGCAAATTAACCAGCTCGTTTTTGAAGGTGTCATAGACGTCGGTATTGCCGGTGTTCAGGTCCGCGTTGCCGTCCATGAAGGCGTCGCCTTCGTCGCACTGGTTGCAATCGTGGCGCCACTCGTTGCGGCCACCGGGAAACAGAGGATTGTTTACCTGGCTGTCATCCATGTGGTTGGGCACCACGTCATAAATCACCTTTACCCCGGCACTGTTCAGCGCCGCGGCGGCCGTTTTGAGTTGCTCATCGCTGCCGTACTGGCTGTTTTTATCGAAGCTGCGCCAGAAATAACCTTCGCCACCCCCGGAGGTGCCTTTGTTGCTGTCTACCCAGCTGGACGTATCTCGCCACGGCGGCGGCATCCAGATGGCGGTAAAACCGTCGTTGCCGATTTGACCGGCCATGCGTGCCAATACCGCATACCATTTTTCGGGTTCGTTGCGACTGGAGTTCCAGTGGAACCCCTGCAGCAGGATTTCTTCCCCGGTGCCATTGCGAACCGGGGCTGATGCGTCGGCCATTGCCGTACCGGTGAAAGCCAGGGCAATGAATAGCGCTAGCCGCGAGGTCCTTTTCATGAGGCTGTCCCAGGTGCGAATGAAGAACTTCACTCTGGGCCCGCTGCAAAGACTTGTCTGCTGTCATAACTGACAGGTCGGTCCAACCGATTCGCGATAGAGGGCAGGGTGCTCATAACGGTTCAGTGAGATGAGAATTTTCTGGCGGTGGCCTACAGTACGAGCTCTTCTCACGCTGAATTCAGGATTGATCCATGACCCGGTTCTACGATGCTCGAGGCAATATTTATGCGGTTGTCGCGCCTGACGTCGTGCGTGGCAGCGGTATCGATTTGCCTGCGCAGGCCAGTCAGGCCGCGCAAACCCGCGAGAAATGGGCGTTGGCCGCGATCGAGGCATTTTGTGCCTGGGCCCCCGGCACTCAGCCGCCCGGCAGCAAGGATCATCGTAGCGACGGTTTACTGGTCGGACCGTTTCAAGCGGCGCCGCCGTATGACTTGCTGATCGTCAATACCGACGGCACGTTGGCCGAACGCAGTGGCAATGGGCTGACGATTTTCTCCCAGTCGCTCAGTGAGCAGGGCTTGATGCCGGAGGAGGGGGCGTGCCTGCTGCGGGTTCATCACGACAAGATGGACACGGTTTCGCCGGGGGAGACGTCTGTGAAACCGGCCGAGGTCGAGGGCGTGCAAGGGTTTTGGCTGGACCTCGGAACGCCAACGTTCGGGCCGCAAGCCGTGGGCGCGCAGGGTGTGGAAGAGGTGCTGTTGAACGGTCGGGATGTCAGTCATGTCGCGCCATTGTCGGCGCTGGATCCGGCCTGGAACCGCAGCCAGTTTGTGCGTGTCGGCAATCCACATTGCGTGACGCTGGTGGCCGAGGCCGCTGCGTTGCCGAGCAATGCGCAGATGCGTGAACCACCGCTGGCTGAAGGGTTGCTGCGGATTGCTTATGCCATGCCGGCCGGGGGCGGTGAGCCGTGTCCGGCGGGGGTGAATGTGCAGTGGGCGATGCTTGAATCCGAAGGCCGGGTTGTCGCGCGGGTGTTTGAGCGCGGGGAAGGGCCGACGGCGTCGTCGGGCACCAGCGCCAGTGCGGTGGCGTGTGCGGCTTGGCGGGTCGGTTGGGTTTCGGCGGGTGAAGTTAAAGTGGTGATGCCGGGCGGTACGGCGCCGATTTTGCTGGAGGAAGATGAGGGGGAATTGAGTCGGGTCAGGCTGTTTGGTACGGCTCGGTTGATGGGTTGATTTTGACGCAGCCTTCGCGAGCAGGCTCGCTCCCACATTGGATCTGTGTCGTTCACAAATCCCCTGTGGGAGCGAGCCTGCTCGCGAAGGGGCCCTGACAGTCAGTGCAAATTCATTGCCCTGGCCATTCCACCACCGGCATCGTCCGCTTCATCAGCACCTTGCCCCCGCGCACCGAATACAGCGGCAAGCCCTGGCTGCGAATCACCTCGTAATCACTGTCCGCCGACAGCACCAGCAAGTTCGCCGGCCGTCCCGCTTCCAGGCCATAACGCTCGCCGAGGTTCATCGCCTTGGCGCTGTTGTCCGTCACCAGGTCCAATGCACTTTGCAGGTTGCGATACCCGAGCATGTGGCAGATGTGCAGCCCCGCTTCCAGCACCCGCAGGATGTTGCCATTGCCCAGCGGATACCACGGGTCGACGATCGAGTCCTGGCCGAAACACACGTTCATCCCCGCTTCGAGCAACTCGTTGACGCGAGTCACGCCACGGCGTTTCGGGAAATTGTCGAAGCGTCCTTGCAGGTGAATGCTTTCAGTGGGGCAGGAGACAAAACTGATCCCGGAATGCCCGAGCAAGCGGAACAGTTTGGCGCAGTAAGCGTTGTCGTAAGAACCCATCGCCGTGGTGTGGCTGGCGGTGACCCGCGAACCCATGTCGCGGCTGCGCGCCTCTTCGGCCAGCACTTCGAGGAAGCGTGAATGCGGGTCGTCGGTTTCGTCGCAGTGCACGTCCACCAGGCAGCCGGTGCGTTCGGCCAGGTCCATCAGGAACTTCACTGAACTGACGCCCTGATCGCGGGTGTACTCGAAGTGCGGAATGCCGCCGACCACATCGGCGCCCATGCAGATCGCTTCTTCCATCAGCTCGCGGCCATTGCGGTACGACTCGATGCCTTCCTGCGGGAACGCGACGATTTGCATGTCGATCAGGTGCCGGCTTTCTTCGCGCACCTCGAGCATTGCCTTGAGCGCGGTGAGTTGCGGGTCGGTGACGTCGACGTGGGTGCGCACATGCTGGATGCCGTGGGCGGCGAGGGTCTGGATGGTTTTCTTGGCGCGTGTCCTGGTGTCTTCCTCGGTGATTGTGACCTTGCGCTCGCCCCAACACTCGATGCCTTCGAACAACGTGCCGCTCATGTTCCAGCGCGGCTCGCCGGCGGTCAGGGTGGCGTCGAGGTGAATGTGCGGCTCGACGAAGGGCGGCACCACCAGGTTGCCGCCGGCGTCCAGGTCCTCGGGGCCCAGGGTCGGGGCTTCGGTCTGTCGGGCGATGGTGCGGATCAGGCCGTCTTCCAGGTGCAACTCATGCAGGCCTTCTTGGTTGCGCAGGCGGGCGTTGATGATGTGCATGAGGCGAGTCCCTTTGGGTTGATGACTCTAAATTAGCGCGGCAGTGGCGATCCATGCCAGTGCCGCGTGACGAAACACAGCACGGCCCTTGTAGGAGTGTGGGGTCATTGAGTCAGGGGCAGGAATTTCAGCAACGCGGCGACGATCGCCTCGGGCGCGTCTTCCTGCACCAGATGCCCGGCATTGGGGATCGGATGAAACTGCGACCCCGGTATCCGCTGATGCAGCGCCCGGCCGCGTTCGATGGGAATCCACTGGTCGTCCTCGCCCCACAGAATCTGCACCGGGCACCGAATGCTCGGGTACAACCCTTCCGCTTCGCGGGTATAGCGCTCGTCCATCTGTGCAATCTGCCGGTAGAACGCGGCTTGCCCCGGCTCACCCAGCCATGGCTGCACATACGGCGCGAGTTCTTCATCGGGGATGTCGCGTTTTATCGCCCCGCGAATGTAGGCCGGCACAATGGCTTGCTGGATGTAATCGGGTACGCCACTGAACGCCGCTTCATGCTGGCGCACATGCTGCACAAACGGTGAACCCCAGGGTGTCAGCGCCACGGGATCGATCAATGTCAGGCTGCGGTAATCCTTGTCGTTCAACAGGTGCGTGCGCAACGCGGTGGCACCGCCGAAATCGTGGGCGACCACGTCGGGCCGCTCGATGGCCCAGTGATCGAGCAAATGCGCGAGCAACTCGTTCTGCACGCCCAGCGACACGTCGCCGTCGATCTTCTCGGATTGGCCATAGCCCAGCAGGTCGAAGTAATGCACCCGGTGCGTGCCGATGAAGTGCGGGGCGATGCGGTGCCAAACGAAGGAAGAGAAGGGCGTGCCGTGTACGAACACCAGCGGCGGGCCGTCGCCGTGCACGGCGTAGTGAATGCGGTGCCCGTTGAAACGGTATTGGCGGTCCAGCAGCCAGTCAGCCATGTGCGTGTCCTCTTGGGCGAGGCAAAAAGCATAGGCATAAAAAAGCCACCGATGAAGGTGGCTTGATCATTCACTGACGAAACGCAGTCTCATTGTGGGAGCGAGCCTGCTCGCGAAAGCGGTGTGTCAGGCGATGAATATGTCGATTGATACGCCGCTTTCGCGAGCAGGCTCGCTCCCACAGTGGATTTGTGTTGTCTGTTGGAGCGGGTTACTCGCCGTGATAGATGCAGCCGCTGGTGCACGTTTCGTGGATGCGGATCGCGCTGAGTTCCGGCAGCAGGGGCTTCAATTCATTCCAGATGAATTTGGCCAGCACTTCGCTGGTCGGGTTTTCCAGGCCGGGAATGTCGTTCAGGTAGTTGTGGTCCAGGCGCTCGTAGAGCGGCTTGAAGATCGCCTTGATTTCCGAGAAGTCACGGATCCAGCCGGTGTGCGGGTCGAGGTCGCCGCTCAAGTGGATCGCCACTTTGAACGAGTGACCGTGCAGGCGACCGCATTTGTGGCCTTCCGGTACGTGAGGCAGGCGGTGGGCGGATTCGAACGTAAATTCCTTGAAAATTTCCACAGTAGTTTCAGCTCTGTCAGGTGGCGATCGCCGCGGCGATGTGGGCAGGCGGCGAGTTTACCAGAGCTGCGGGCGAAACACTGACTAAAGGGTCAGCAAGCGCTCGCCGAGGCGACCATTGGCGGCCAGTTCGAGGAATTCATCGCCGAGGCGACGGCTTTCGTCCATGGCGGCGCGCCAGTATTTTTGCCGGGCCGGCGCATCGCCCATGAAACGCTTGAAATCGTTACGGTCCGGCAGTTTGCCGTAGGGCAGGCGCGCCAGATACTCCTTCGACGGCGCCAGCAGCAGAACATCCTGCAAGCGCGCGGGGCAGGCGCGGCGCCACGGCAAGGTCTTGTCGAACCAGCCGGGAATCACCCGGTCGGTGAAATGCGGATACAGCACGATGTCGTTGCCGCTGTAGGGCAGGTCGAGGTGATAGTCGAGCAGTCCGCCATCGCGGAACGTCCCCGCACCGGCGCCGGGCAAGTCGCGCACGCCTTCCATCACCATCGGGATCGAACCCGACGCCAGCAGCGCCTGGCGCAGGTTGCCGGCGTTCAGCGCAACGAAGCGCGACGGAAAGTCGTTCAGCGCATTGACCGGCGGGGCCAGGCGCGGGTCGTGAATGATCAGCCGTTCGAAGTGCCGCGACAGTCGCGCGCGACCGCGCAGGTTGTCGGCGATCACCGAGCCCAGCGCCAGCCCGAGCCGGCCGCGATGATCGTCGGCCAGGTTGCCGTGGCTTTTGACCACCATGATGTTCAGTCGGTAATTCGCGTTGCTCAGGATCGAGGCATCGCGGCCGTCTAGCAGTTCATCGAGCATGCGCTGCGAACTCTGGCTGATCTGCGCCATGGTCACGCCCTTGGCGAAGTTCTGCTCGGTGTACAAATGCCCGAGGCGCCGGATGCCTTCGGCGGCGTCCGGCAGACAAGCACTGGCGAAGCGCCAGGAACCGACCGAGGCGCCAATCAGCGAACGTTCGCGCGGTGCGGCCGGTAGCCATTCGCCAAACAACGCCAGGTCCAGCCCTTGAATCCCCAATGCCTTGGGGCCACCGGCGGCCCCCGGCAGCGTGCCGACGTCGGCGGCGCTCAAGCCGTCTTTGCGGATGCGCGCCAACGCACGCGGGCCGGCCTTGAGGGTCAGGGAAGGGAACTTGATGTGGATGGCGGTCATACCGGTCTCGATGGTTGGCAAGCGCAAGATTATAAACAGGTCGGGCAACACCACCAATCCACTGTGGGAGCGAGCCTGCTCGCGAAAGCGGTGGGTCAGATACGTTAATGTTGCGTGTTCCGACGCTTTCGCGAGCAGGCTCGCTCCCACAGGGTTTCGGGTGACGTCTGCAATATCGTGTTGCCATCTTTCATGATGGCAATTCAGTTTCAATTAAGTTCAGCTCGCTAAGGTGCCCTTCGTAGGCAACACATAAAAATACGGAGACACCCATGAAAACCCTGACTGCCCTGTTCACCGCCTCGATCATTGCCATGACCGCCAGCCTCGCCCACGCTCGCGACCTCGGTCCCGACGAAGCCCTGAGGCTGCGTGACGCTGGTACCATTGTGTCTTTCGAGAAGCTCAACGCCACGGCTCTGGCCAAACACCCCGGTTCGACGGTGACCCAGACCGAACTGGAAGAAGAGTACGGCAAGTACATTTATCAGGTTGAGCTGCGCGACCCACAGGGCATCGAGTGGGACCTGGAATTAGACGCCGTCAGCGGCCAGGTTCTCAAGGATCATCAGGATACGTAATGAAGGTGTTTTCGTTTTCACGCATGGCGCTGCTGCTTCTGGCGTTTTGTTCGGTGGTCATGGCCCGCGACCTCGACCAGGACGAAGCCCTGCGCCTGCGCCAGCAAGGGGTGATCCTGCCACTGGAGCAACTGCTGCAGCAGGCGCTGGATCGCTATCCCGGTTCCAAACTGCTGGAAGCCGAGCTTGAAGAAAAGCACGACGTCTACATTTATGAAGTCGAGTTGCTGACCGCCGAGGGCGTGGTCCGCGAGCTGGACATCGAGGCCACCACCGGCCGTTTACTCAAAGACAAGGAAGACTGATCGATGCGATTGCTGCTGGTGGAAGACCACGTGCCGTTGGCCGACGAACTGATGGCCGGCCTCAATCGTCAGGGTTATGCGGTGGACTGGCTGGCCGACGGTCGCGATGCGGTCTATCAGGGCAGCAGCGAGCCCTATGATTTGATCATCCTCGACCTCGGCCTGCCGGGTTTGTCGGGGCTTGAGGTGCTGAAGCAATGGCGCGATGGCGGTTTGTCGACGCCGGTGCTGATCCTCACCGCACGCGATTCGTGGGCCGAGCGCATCGAAGGCCTCAAGGCCGGTGCCGACGATTATCTGACCAAGCCCTTTCATCCAGAAGAATTGCACCTGCGGGTTCAGGCGCTGCTGCGTCGCTCCCACGGCCAGGCCAATCAGCCGACGCTCAAGGCGGCCGGGCTGCACCTCGATGAAGGCCGTCAGTGCGTGACCCGCGATGGCGCCGACATTCAGCTGACCGCCGCCGAGTTTCGCCTGCTGCGCTATTTCATGCTGCACCCCGAACAGATCCTCTCCAAAAGCCACCTCGCCGAACACCTCTACGACGGTGAAACCGAGCGCGATTCCAACGTGCTGGAAGTTCACGTCAACCACCTGCGCCGCAAACTTGGTCGCAGCGTGATCGAAACCCGTCGCGGTCAGGGTTACCTGTTCGGCGGGGCTGCTCAGTGAGGTCGATCCAGCGCCGGTTGAGCCTGGGACTGATCAGCGTCATGGTCGTCGTCGGCCTGGTGTTAGCGCAAACCAGTTTGTGGTTGTTCGAAATGGGCTTGCAGCGCTACCTCGAAGCCGGGCTGCGCAACGACAGTGAAAACCTGCTGGTGGCGCTGGTCCGTGGGCCGCAAGGCTTGCAACTGGATGAGCGGCACCTGTCGCCGGCCTATCAACGCCCGTTCTCCGGGCATTACTTCCGCATCGACTTCGACGATAACCACTGGCGTTCCCGTTCGCTGTGGGATCAGGAATTGCCACGGCTGGAGCATCCGGGCCTGCACAGCAACCTGCAATTGGGGCCGGAAGGGCAGCAGTTACTGGTGTTGCGTTCCGACTATCGACGCCTTGGCCAGTCGATTTCCATCAGCGTCGCGCAGGACTACACGCCGGTGCGCGAGAGCTTCAAACGCATGCAGCAAGTGGGGCTGGGGCTGGGGTTGGCGGGGTTGTTGCTGATTTTGCTGTTGCAACGCATCACTGTGCGCCGCGCCTTGCGCCCGCTGGAAAAGGCCCGCGAACAGATCGCCCAGCTGCAACAAGGCCAGCGCTCGCAACTGGATGATCAGGTGCCGGTGGAACTTGAGCCGCTGGTGGCACAGATCAACCATCTGCTCGCGCACACCGAAGACAGCCTCAAGCGTTCGCGCAATGCCTTGGGCAACCTCGGTCACGCCTTGAAAACCCCGCTGGCGGTGCTGTTGAGCCTGGCGTCCAGCGAAAAACTCGACGCTCATCCCGAGTTGCGCAAGATCCTCAAACAGCAGCTGGAACAGGTCCAGCAACGCCTCAATCGCGAACTCAACCGCGCCCGATTGTCCGGCGACGCGCTGCCGGGGGCGTTGTTTGATTGTGATGAAGAACTGCCGGGGCTGTTGGCGACGTTGAACATGATTCATGGCGAGCACCTGGCGCTCAGCTACCGCGCACCGGCCGGTTTGCAGCTGCCGTGGGACCGTGAGGACTTGCTTGAACTGCTCGGCAACTTGCTCGACAACGCCTGTAAATGGGCGGATGCCGAGGTTCGCTTGAGTGTGGTCGAGACGGTGGACGGGTTTGAGTTGAGCGTCGAAGACGATGGGCCGGGGATTCCCGCGGACCAGCGGGCGCAAGTGTTCAGTCGCGGTACGCGGCTGGATGAACAGACGGATGGGCACGGGTTGGGGCTGGGGATTGTGCGCGACATCGTCGACACGTGGGGCGGGGTACTGCGGTTGGAGGAGAGCGAGTGGGGCGGGTTGAAGGTCGTGATCGAACTCCCCAAACGCTGACCCCAATCCAAACCCCACCAAAAATCCCCTGTGGGAGCGAGCCTGCTCGCGAAGGCGGTGTGTCAGTCGACATCTCTGTTACCGGACACACCGCTTTCGCGAGCAGGCTCGCTCCCACATTTTGATCTTCAGCTGACGCGATAGCCGGGTCAGACCCGGAACTGATCCATCAGACTCTGCTGTTGATTTGCCAGGCTGTTCAGCGACTGGCTCACCCGCGCCGATTCATTCGCCTGCCCCGACAGCGATTCCGTCACGTCGCGAATCGTTGCCACGTTGTTATTGATCTCTTCCGCCACCGCGCTCTGTTCTTCCGCCGCCGAAGCAATCTGCAGGTTCATGTCGCTGATCACCGTCACCGCCTCGCCGATCTGGCGCAACGCGGTCACGGCCTGGCTGACCTGTTCGACACTGCCCTGAGCCTGACGATGGCTGTTGTTCATCGAGCCGACCACGTCTTGGGTGCCGCTTTGCAATTGCTCGATCACCAGGCGGGTTTCCTCGACCGATTCCTGAGTGCGGCGCGCCAGATTGCGCACTTCATCGGCGACCACGGCAAAACCGCGTCCGGCCTCACCGGCACGGGCGGCTTCGATGGCAGCGTTGAGAGCCAACAGGTTGGTTTGTTCGGCAATCGCGCGAATCACTTCCAGCACCGAACCGATTTTCTCGCTGTTCGCCGCCAGCCCTTCGACTTGCACCATGGCCGCGCTCATGTCAGCGGCGAGGTGGTCGATGCTGGTGGTGGTCTGGTCGATCACGGTCAACCCGCGGCGAGTCGCCTGATCAGCATCCTTGGCCGCCTGCGCGGCTTGCGCGGCACTGCGGGCGACGTCCTGGGCGGTGGCGCTCATTTCGTGGGACGCGGTGGCGACCTGATCGACCTGACGGTATTGCTGCTCCATGCCGGCGCTGGTCTGGGTGGCGATGGCGGACGACTGGTCCGCCGTGCTGCGCGCGTCCTGCACCGAGCGTTTGACCTCGGCGATGATCGGTTGCAGCTTGTCGAGGAAACGGTTGAACCAGCCGGCCAATTGGCCCAGTTCGTCCTTTTTGTCATAGGCCAGGCGCCGGGTCAGGTCGCCTTCGCCGCTGGCGATGTCTTCCAGCATGTGGGCCACGCCGAGGATCGGTTTGGTCACGCTGCGGGCCATCAGCCACACCAGCAACAGGCCGATCAACGCGGCCAGCACGCCGAGGCTGAGCTCGACCAGAGTGCCGGTGGTGTTGCTGTCGTCGAGTTGTTTTTTCAGGATCTCGGCCGGGCCGACCAGGACTTTTTCCGGCACGTCGAGCAGCACGCCCCAGGATTTTCCGCCGGGAATCGGCTGGAACGGCGCCAGCACTTTCAACTGGTGATCGTTGTGCAGGCTTTCGGTTTTGCTGCTGCCGGCGAGCATGCGGATCAGCTCGGCGCCGTTGGCCTTGTCCACGCTGTCCAGGCGCTGGCTGAGTTTGCTGGCGTCGGCACTGTAGCCGGCGAGCAAACCGACCGGGCTGAGGATGCTGACGTTGGTCTGGCCGTCATAGAGCTTTTTGCTCGCGCCCTGACTCATGGCCTGCAGGCTGTTGAGGTTGATGTCCACCGACAGCGAGGCGATCACTTTGCCGTTGACCATCAGCGGGAACACGATGCTGGTCATCAGCACGTTCTGGCCGTCGATCACGTAGAAGTACGGTTCGATCACGCACGGCTTGAGCGACGTGCGCGGGCAGGTGAACCAGGCATTGGCCGGTTCGCCGCTGGGGCCGGTGCTGGTGTCAGCCATGTCACTTTCCGGCAGCGCCATGGATTTCACTTTGCCCGGAGTCGGCTGTGACCAGTACAGGGCGAAACGGCCCTTGTCGTTGCTGCCGAGTTCCGCCTGGCCGCTGAACAGTTCGTCCTTGCCGTCCAGCGCATTGGCTTCGAACACCAGCGACAGGCCGAGCAGCTCGGGGTTGGCTTGCAGGGCCGACTTGACCTGGCGGGTCAGGTCTTCGCGCAGGTCGAAGGCGTCCAGGAAGCGCTTTTCCGCCTGATCACGCAGGAACAGCACCTGACGCGAGAAACCATGGCCATATTGATAGGCATCCATGAACTGCTGGCGAATCAGCAGCGCCTGGTTTTCACCCTGGGATTCGATCCGCGCCTGGGCGGCTTCGGTGAGCATCTCCATGCTTGAGGCTTTCACCATCGCGGAGCTGTGCTCCATGCGGTACAGCGAAAGCCCCACCAGCAGGGTCACGATGCCGGCCAGGCAAAGCCCGGCCAGCAGGGTGATTTTCCATTGGATGGAAAGTTGTCTTAGTGACATGGAGACGTCCTTTATTCGATAAATATCTGAGACTTTGCACTGTAGCGGCCGCAAATCTGCTTTCTTTATCCATGGTTACAATTAAGAAACCACCAGGTTTGTGGCGAGGGAGCAAGCTCCTTCGCCACATGGACATCACAGTCCGTAACACCTCAGCCAGACCCTCGCGCTTTGACACCGGGCCCACTCTGCGGCACAGTGCGCGCCCTCTAATAAAACTCATTCCTTGATCCGCTGGCGGCTCTTCGCAGACTGCCGGCTGAGCTCATTTCGCTTGCCTTGAGGTAACGATGATTAATGCTGTAATCGCCGCGGTCGGCATCATGCTGATTCTCAGCCTGTCCCGCGTGCACGTAGTGATCGCGCTGATTGTCGGCGCGCTGGTGGGTGGCCTGACCGGTGGCCTGGGCATCGACGCCACGCTCAAAGCCTTCAACAGCGGCCTCGGCGGCGGGGCGACGGTGGCGTTGTCCTATGCCCTGCTCGGCGCGTTCGCCGTGGCGATTGCCAAGTCCGGCATGGCCCATGCCCTGGCGGACAAGGCCCTGGCGATGGTCGATCGGCAACACGCCAGCGGTGGCGGTCAAGTCAAGTGGCTGCTGATCGGTTTGCTGTGGGTGGTGGCCATCGCTTCGCAGAACATTCTGCCGATACATATCGCCTTTATCCCGCTACTGGTGCCGCCGCTTTTATACGTGCTGACCAAGCTGCAACTGGATCGCCGCTTGATTGCCTGCGTGATGACCTTCGGTTTGATCACCCCGTACATGTTCCTGCCGGTGGGCTTCGGCAACATCTTCCTCAACGAGATTCTGCTGGCCAACGTCGCCCGCAGCGGTGTGGACATCAGCGGCATCAACGTCACCCACGCCATGGGCATCCCGGCACTGGGCATGGTGTTCGGCCTAGCAGTGGCGTTTTTCAGCTACCGCAAGAAGCGCGTCTATGACCTGGAAAAAATCGAGCAAGTCGAACAGGTCGCGGTGCAGTACAACCCGCTGAGCCTGATGGTCGCGGGCGTGGCCATTGTGGCGGCCTTCATTATTCAGTTGCTGCTGGACTCGATGATCATCGGCGCCCTGGCCGGGTTCCTGATTTTCTCGGTGTCGGGCATTGTGAAGTGGCGTGAAACCGATGACCTGTTCACCGAAGGCATGAAGATGATGGCGATGATCGGCTTCATCATGATCGCCGCCTCCGGCTTTGCCGAAGTGATGAAAGCCACCGGCCAAGTGCAGACGCTGGTGGAATCCTCGGCCTCGTGGATCAACCACAGCAAGGGCATCGGCGCGCTGTTAATGTTGCTGGTCGGCTTGCTGGTGACCATGGGCATCGGTTCGTCGTTTTCCACCGTGCCGATCCTGGCGGCGATTTTCGTGCCGCTGTGCGTGCAACTGGGGTTCAGCCCGCTGGCCATCGTCTGCATCGTCGGCACGGCCGGCGCCCTGGGTGACGCCGGCTCGCCAGCCTCTGACTCGACGCTGGGCCCGACCTCGGGTTTGAACATCGACGGCCAGCATCACCACATCTGGGACACCGTGGTCCCGACGTTCCTGCACTACAACCTGCCGCTGCTGGCGTTTGGTTGGGTGGCCGCGATGATTCTCTAACCCCGTTCTCCCTCATCACAGTGGACTAAATGTGGGAGCGAGCCTGCTCGCGAAAGCGGTGTATCAGTCAACATCAACATCGACTGGCACACCGCTTTCGCGAGCAGGCTCGCTCCCACAGGGGGCCGCGCTCAACTTTTGGCCCGGCGTGCCGTTAAAGCCTTTAACCACGCCAACAAAACCAAAAGAGTGAACCGTCATGCGCATGAGCCTGAAGGCTAAAGTCCTGTCCCTTGCCGTTCTCCCGGTGTTGCTCTTTGCCCTGGTTATCAGCCTGACCACGCTGTTCGTGCTTCAGGAACAGGCGCACAAGGAAGTCGAGGAAACGCGCCAGCGCCTGCTCAACGACGCCAAGGCCACTCTGCAAAGCTACGTGGCCGTGGCCATGACCACGATCAAACCGCTCTACGACGCCGCCGCCCCCGGCGATGATGCCGCGCGGGCGCAGGTGATCAAGTTGCTGTCGAGCATCACCTACGGCAAGGAAGGCTACTTCTTCGGCTACGACTCCAACACGGTTCGCCTGTTCAAGGCCAACAGCCCCGAAGGCGTGGGCCAGAGCTTCAAGGACAACCGCGACCCGAACGGCGTCTACGTCAACCGCGACCTGGTGAAAGTCGCCAAGGACGGGACGCACTACCTGCAATACAGCTCGCCACTGCCCGGCAACACCCAAGTGCTGGTGCCTAAACTGGGCTACACCGAATACCTGTCGAAGTGGGACATGGCGGTGGGTACGTCGGTCAACCTCGACGGCATCGAAGCGCAAGTCGCGCTGGTGGAAGCCAAGGTTCAGGAGCGCATGGAAGGCGTGCTGCTGAGCATCGTCGGGATTGCCGTGGTGGTGCTGTTGGTGATCGCGGCGGTCGGCATGCTGCTGGCCAACACCATCCTGCGCCCGTTGAACATGATGAAAGCCAACCTCGATGACATCGCTGCAGGCGAGGGCGACCTGACCCGTCGCCTGACCATCACCAGCCAGGACGAACTCGGTGAACTGGCGGGCTCGTTCAACCGCTTTGTCGACAAGATCCACAGCCTCGTGCGTCAGATCACCGAAATGACCACACAACTGACTGGGCTGGTGAACCAGGTGTCCGATCAGGCCCAGCGCTCAGACCAGGCCATGGAACGTCAGCGTCATGAGACCGATCAGGTCGCCACGGCGATCAACGAAATGTCGGCAGCGGCGCAGGAAGTGGCCAAAAGTGCGCAAAACGCGGCAGTCGCTGCGCAGCAGACCGACGAAGAAGGTCAGGCCGCCAAACGCGTGGTCGCGGGCAGCATCGTCAAGATTCATGCGCTGGTGGACGACATCCGCAGCAGCGGCGTATCCCTGGACAGCTTGCAAAAAGACGTGTCGTCGATTGTCAGCGTGCTCGGGGTGATCCGTTCGATTGCCGATCAGACCAACCTGTTGGCGCTCAACGCCGCCATCGAAGCGGCACGCGCCGGTGAAGCAGGCCGTGGTTTTGCGGTGGTGGCCGATGAAGTGCGGGCGCTGGCCAGTCGCACGCAGATCAGCACCCAGGAAATCCAGAGCATGATCGACCGCTTGCAGGCTGGCACCCAATCGGCGGTGGAAGCCATGCGCCGTTCCAGTGAAGCGGGTGACGGCACTTCAGCGCAGGCCAACGAGGCGGGCGCCTCACTGGACACCATGGCGCAGTTGATCGGCACTATCAATTCGATGAACGCACAGATCGCCAGCGCTGCGGAAGAGCAAACGGCAGTGGCTGAAGAGATCAACCGCAGCGTGCATCAGATCGCGGTTGCCGTGGACAATGTGGCGGATGAAACCCAACTCGGTGCGCAGACGTCGCGCAGCCTGGCAGACCTCGGCCAGCGCCTCGGCAAACTGGTCGGCCAGTTCCGTATCTGACACCACACAAAACCTGTGGGAGCGAGCCTTTGTGGCGAGGGAGCTTGCTCCCGCTGGGTTGCGCAGCAGCCCCAAAATCTTGTGAGCGCTGCGCACTCAAGCGGGAGCAAGCTCCCTCGCCACAGGTGATTACGGTCTGTCCCAGTACGGAATCGGCCCAAAGCACTCGACAAAGAAATCAATCACCGTGCGCACCTTCACCGACAACCGTCGGCTGCCCGGCCATAACACCGCAATCTGCTGCGGCTCAAGGCTGTTGGATACCTGAAAGTCCCCCAGCACCGGCACCAGCGTGCCTTCGCGCACCGCTTCACCAATCAGCCACGACGGAAACATCACCAGCCCCAACCCTTGCTCAGCCGCTTGAACCAAGGTGTCGGCGTGGTTGCCGGTGATCGGCCCTTTGACCGAGTAGGGCGTCCAGTCTTGCTGATCCTTGCGGAAAAACCAGCGTTGCAAGCCGGTCGCACCTTTGTAGGCCAGGCATTGATGCGCCGCGAGGTCTTCAGGGCGTTGCGGCGTGCCGTGGCGTTCGAGGTAGGCCGGGCTGGCGGCGACTTGAAAGCGGTGCGGCGCGAGGATCCGTGCCTGCATGCTGGAGTCGTGCAGCGGGCCGATGCGAAACAGCAGGTCGGCGCCTTCTTGCAGCGGGTCGATGTAATGGTCGGTTTGCTGGATATCCAGTTGCAACTTGGGATAGCGCTCGCACAATTGTCCCAGCCACGGGGTCAGGTGCCGTTGGCCGAACACCACCGGGGCGTTGATCCGCACCAGTCCGCTCGGTTCGCTTTGCTGTTCCTGCAAGGCTTGCTCGGCTTCCTCCAGTTGCACCAGCACCAGTCGCGCATGATGACCGAGCATGCGCCCGGCTTCGGTGGGCGTGACGGCGCGGGTGTGACGGTAGAGCAATTGCTGGCTCAGGGCCTGTTCCATCAGTTGGATCTGTCGGGAAATCGAAGAGGGCGCCAGGCCCTCGCGCCGCGCCACTTCGGAAAAACTGCCGTGGTCGAGCACGGCGACAAACAGCCGAAGTGCCTTGAATCCGAGTTCGTTGAGACCGTGCATGGTTCGTCCCGCTGTGCGTGTTGCGCAAAAGTGTTGTCAGGATGCTCCCATTTATCGCAAAGCTCTGCCACCGGATAATGCCGGCCATTGTTTCTACAGGCAGGTTTCCCTTATGCAAGCGTCTTCAATCGACACCGCGGTCACACCCGCGACCAAACCAGGGCTGCGGCTATTGCTGTTGCCGCTGGTGATTCTCGCCGGCATGGGCCTTTCCGTGGAGGCCGGTTTGCTCGGGCCGCTCGGGGTTCAGGTCGGGCATTTGTGGGCGACGTTGAGCATCTTCGGGGTCGGTTCGGCGATTCTGTTTTTGCTGCTGTTGTTCAGCGGCCCGCAACAGGGCCCGGCGTTGAACACCTTGCCGCGCTGGCAGTTGATCGGTGGCTTTCTAGGGCCGATCTATGTGGTGGTGCTGACCCTGGCCACGCCGCACATCGGCATTGCGATGACCATGATCGCGATCCTCTGCGGGCAGGTCGGCAAAAGCGTGCTGATCGACCACTTTGGCTGGTTCGGCGCCAGTCGCAAAAAGGTCAACGGTGAACGCTGGCTGGCGTTGCTGTTGATTGTCGTGGCACTTGTTCTGATCGCTCGGGGTTGATGATGAATCTGATTATTTTGTTGGCCGTGATTGTCGCGGCCGGTGCGGTGTTGAGTGTGCAAGCGGCGATCAATGGCCGTCTGGGCGAAACGGTTGGCGTGTTGCGCAGCAGTTTGCTGACCTTCGTGGTGGGCGCGGTGGTCACCGGGCTGCTGATCCTGTTTTTCGAGCCGGCGCAGGCCGTGAGCTTGCTGGACGTGCCGAAATGGCAGCTCAGTGGCGCTCTGTTCGGCGTGGTGTACATGATGGTCATGGTCGGCGCGGTGCCCAAGGTCGGCACGGCGGTGGCGACCGTGGCGGTGATCGTCGGGCAACTGGGCATGGGCATGCTGATCGACAATTTCGGCTGGCTGGGCAATCCGGCCATCGACCTGTCCCACAGCCGGATCGTGGCGATGGTGTGCCTGGGGCTGGCGTTGGTGTTCATGTATCGCAGCAGCACACGGCAGGCCTGACACAAACTCCTACACTGGTAAGACGGGCCGCGTGTGCGGCACCCCGACGACCACACCAATGGAGTCCGACTCATGATCAGCAGTGACAGTATCTGCGATTGTCCCAAATGCTCGTGCAAGCTGGGCGAGCATCCGATAGCGCGCCACGGTAAACACTATTGTTGCGAAGCCTGCGCCCATCACCATTCGAATGGCGAAGAATGCTCCAGCAAGGGCTGCAAGTGTGCTCATGAGAAGTAGTGCTTAAACCTGATCAGAAGGATGAGTGTGGCGAGGGAGCAAGCTCCCTCGCCACAGGTATTCATTTGTTCTGTTTTATTAACTCGTCGGCCGCCACTTCACATTCTCGACCCCGAACTTTTCCGCCATCGGTTTGCTGGTCTTTTGCACCTTCTCTCGGCCGAATCGCGGGATCCTGCCCACTCCGGCGTCGCAGCTTGCCCAATGCCAAGCCTCCGCGTTGTCCATCTTGTCCAGGCGGATGATGAATGACTTGGGGACGCCATGAAGGGTGTATTCAATGACGAATAGTTTTGCGTTGTTCATAAAGCCCGTATTCCTCCCTGTGGTAATAGAAGGATCGTTGGGGTTACGGAAAATTCAGTCTTATTGTCAGACGGCGGCGGCCAGTGGCGACAAGGCCGTGGGCTGGTTACCATGCAAGACCTGAAAACCTCAATGATTGCTGCCCCATGGCCCTTGCCGCGCCCCCTGATCTGAGTGACACCGATGTGCCCGTGCAACCGCTGGCGCGCACCTATCCGCGCGGCTTGTTTATCGAGCCGCACGAGCATGTGTGGGGCCAATTGCTGTATGCAATGAGCGGCGTGATGTGGGTTGAAACGCCCCATGAGGCGCTGGTGGTACCGCCGCAACGGGCGGTATGGCTACCGCCGGGCGTGCCTCACGGGATTCGTGTGGTCTCGGACTTGCAGATGCGCAACATCTACCTGCGACCGTCATTGGCGGCCACACTGGAAAAGAGTGTTCAGGTGATTGAGGTCGGCGGTCTGCTGCGGGAGCTGATCGTCGGGCTGGTGGAGCAGGGCGAGGAAGGGGCTCCGGAGTATTACGAAGCGCTGGTCGGCCTGGCGCTGTTGGAGCTTAGACGAGCCAGGCGTTCTCTGTTGAAAATCCCGTTGCCGGATGATTCCGACCGGCGCCTGATGAACCTCTGTCAGGCGGTCATGGCCGCGCCATCGCTGGACATCCCGTTCGAACAACACGCTGAAAACGCCGGTGCCAGCGTGCGTACCCTGGCGCGGTTGTTCAAGGACAGTTTGGGCATGGGCTTCGCCGAGTGGCGACGGCAGGTGCAACTGGCGACGGCGGTCGCAGAGCTGATTCAGGGCGTGCCGGTCAGCGCAATCGCCCGCGAGCTGGGCTATTCACCGAGCAGTTTCAGCGACATGTTCCGCCGGGAACTGGGCGTCGCGCCTTCACAGTTTTCCAGCCATCACCAAACCTTGTAGCCGCTGGCAAAACCCTGTGGGAGCGAGCTTGCTCGCGAAGAGGCCGTCATGTTCAGCATCAATGTTGAATGAAAGACCGCCTTCGCGAGCAGGCTCGCTCCCACAGGGCTACGGTTTGTCTCTTTAGTGCTTTGGCCGAAATTCAGAAGCACTTGGCCGGTGCCCATTTCCACCTCGCACTAGACTTCAGGCCTGTCTTCATTGCCCCCGGAGTCCGCCATGAGCTACCTCATCTCGCTGGTCATCGGTCTGGGCGTCGGTTTGCTCTACGGCGCACTGGATTTTCGTTCCCCCGCACCGCCGGCCATCGCACTGGTCGGGCTGCTCGGCATGCTGGCCGGTGAAAAGTTGTGGCCCATGGGCCGGCAATTGGTCGCTGGCTGGATCTCCTGAACCGTTCATTTATTCCATGGAAACGCTCATGAAAGCATTGCAGTTCGACAAAACCGGCGACCTCTCGGCCTTGCGCTACGTTGACGTGCCCACCCCGGTTCCCGGCGCCGATGAAGTGCTGGTGCAGATCAAGGCCGCCGGCCTCAACCCCAGCGATGTGAAGAACGTGCTGGGACGTTTCCCTTACACCACGTTGCCACGGATCCCCGGTCGGGATTTTGCCGGTGTCGTGGTTGAAGGTCCGCAGGCGTTGATCGGCCAGGAAGTCTGGGGCACCGGGCGTGAACTGGGGTTCTTTGCCGACGGCTCCCATGCGCAATTCGTCAAGCTGCCGGCCAACGGCGTGGCGCTCAAGCCGACTCACCTGAGTTTCGCCCAGGCCGCCAGCCTCGGCGTGCCCTACACCACGGCGTGGGATGCGTTGGAGCGCAGCCTGGTGACGGCGCAAACGCGCTTGTTGGTGATCGGCGGCGGGGCGGTGGGGAGTGCGGCGTTGGCGCTGGCCAAGGTACGCGGCGCCCAGGTGCTGGCGGCGGCGCGGCGACCGGAGCAGGTCAAGGAATTGCAGGCTCTGGGCTATCAGACGTTGCAGCTGGATAAGCCTGAAGACTTGGGCGCTCAGGTGAACGCTGTGTATGCCGGCGGCGCTGACGTGATTTTCGACACCACCGGGTTCTGGCTCCCGGCCTCGGTCGCGGCGCTGGCAACCTTCGGCCGCATCGCCATCATCGCCGCGCCGGTGGACGGCATGGTGCAACTGCCGGCACTGGCGCTGTACCGCAAGGGGGGCTCGGTGGTGGGGATCAACTCGTTGCTGTATGGGGTTCAGGCATGCGCGGCAATGCTCGATCAGTTCGGCCAGTTCTTCGATCAGGATTTGTTGCCATTGCCGGAAGGGTTGTTTGAATCACCGTTGGCGCAAGGGTTGGTGCGGTATGCCGAAGTGAATCAGGGCAGCGGTGACAAGGTGATTCTGTTGCCATAACCGGCACTGATGCTGGTTGTGCCGGCCCCTTCGCGAGCAGGCTCGCTCCCACATTTGATCTTCAGTGAATACAGATTTTGTGTATGACGGAGATCTACTGTGAGAGCGAGCCTGCTCGCGAAGAGGCCAGCACAGTCGCCATCAACCTCGTCTGCTAGAATCGGCCGCATTGATCCCACAAGGTGCATCCCATGAGCGAGCCGATTCGTCTGACCCAATACAGCCACGGCGCAGGATGCGGTTGCAAAATCTCGCCCCAGGTCCTGGAAGTGATTCTGGCCGGCAGCGGGGCGCAGAACCTCGACCCCAAACTCTGGGTCGGCAATGCTTCGCGCGATGACGCGGCGGTGTACGCCATTGATGAAGAGCGCGGCGTCGTCTCGACCACTGACTTTTTCATGCCCATCGTCGACGACCCCTTCGACTTCGGCCGCATCGCCGCCACCAATGCCATCAGCGACATCTACGCCATGGGCGGCGATCCGTTGATGGCCATTGCGATCCTCGGCTGGCCAGTGAATGTGCTGGCGCCGGAGATTGCCCGGGAAGTGATTCGCGGCGGCCGCTCGGTCTGCGATGAGGCCGGAATCCCGCTGGCCGGTGGGCACTCCATCGATGCGCCAGAGCCGATCTTCGGCCTGGCCGTGACCGGCCTGGTGGAAAAGCGCCACATGAAGCGCAATGACACGGCCACCGCCGGCTGCCTGCTCTACCTGACCAAGCCGCTGGGTATCGGCATCCTCACCACCGCCGAGAAGAAGGGCAAGTTGCGCACCGCCGACATCGGCCTGGCCCGCGACTGGATGTGCACCCTGAACAAACCCGGCAGCCGTTTCGGCAAGCTCGACGGCGTGACCGCGATGACCGACGTCACCGGGTTTGGCTTGCTGGGGCACTTGGTGGAAATGGCCGACGGCAGCCAACTGACCGCCCGCATCGAATACAACCGCGTGCCGCGCCTGCCGGGCGTCGAGTATTACCTCGAGCAAGGCTGCGTGCCGGGCGGGACGCTGCGTAATTTCGACAGCTACGCCAGCAAACTGGGACGTCTCCAGGAACTGCACAAACGCGTGCTGTGTGATCCGCAGACCAGCGGTGGCCTGCTGATTGCGGTCACGCCCGAGGGCAATGAACGGTTCCTCGCGGTGGCGGCCGAACTGGGCCTGAACCTGGAACCGATCGGTGAACTGGTTGAGCGACAGACACACGCGGTTGAGGTGTTTTGATGTCGATCGACTTCACCGATTACCGCGAGATCTTCCTGAACGACCGGCCGATGATGGATGCGCGCGCGCCGGTGGAGTTCATCAAGGGTTCATTCCCCGGTGTGGTCAACCTGCCACTGATGAATGACAACGAGCGCCAGCGCATCGGCACGTGCTACAAGCAGCACGGGCAGCAGGCGGCCATCACGCTGGGGCATCAACTGGTGTCCGGCGAGATCAAGGCTGAGCGCATCCAGGCCTGGGCCGATTTTTCCCGGGCGCACCCTGAGGGGTATTTGTATTGCTTTCGCGGCGGTTTGCGCTCGCAGATCGTCCAGCAGTGGCTCAAGGACGAGGCCGGTATTGACTATCCCCGGGTCGGTGGCGGCTACAAGGCGATGCGCACCTTCTTGCTCGACACCCTTGATCAGGCCGTTACCCAATGCGATTTCGTCTTGCTCGGTGGCATGACCGGCACCGGCAAGACTGAGGTGCTGACGCAGTTGAGCAATGGGCTGGACCTTGAAGGCCACGCCAATCATCGCGGCTCAAGCTTCGGCAAGCGCGCGACCGGACAGCCGTCCAACATTGATTTCGAGAACCGTCTGGCGGTGGATGTGCTGAAAAAGCGCGCCCATGGCATCGAGCAGTTTGTGCTGGAAGACGAAAGCCGGGCGGTCGGCAGTTGCGCCTTGCCATTGCCGCTGTATCAGGGCATGCAGCAATTTCCGATGGTCTGGCTGGAAGACAGCCTTGAAGGGCGCGTCGAGCGGATTTTGCGCGACTACGTGGTGGACTTGTGTGCCGAGTTCATGGGTGTACATGGCGATGAAGGGTTTGCGCGGTTTTCCGAGCGCTTGCTGGAAAGCCTCAACAACGTGCAGAAACGCCTGGGCGGCGAACGCCATCGGCGGATGTTGATCCTGATGGAAGAGGCCTTGGCAGAGCAGGGCCGAAGCGGCGCGGTGGATTTGCACCGGGGCTGGATCGAAGGGTTGCTGCGCGAGTATTACGACCCGATGTATGCGTTTCAGCGGGAGAAGAAAGGCGCGCGGATTGAGTTTGCGGGGGAGAAGGCAGCGGTTCTTGAGTACCTGCGGGAGCGTGGTAACCAGCCAGGTTGATGCAGTGTTTGCCGGCCCCTTCGCGAGCAGGCTCGCTCCCACACTGGATCTTGGAGGGACACAAAATCTGTGTTCACTGAAGATCAACTGTGGGAGCGGGCTTGCTCGCGAAGAGGCCCTTGTAGCCGCTACAAATCTCGGAGCAAAGCAACCCCGATCAACCCGGCAAGTTGCCGACCGCTTAGGTCGGGCAAGTCTGCGAGCCGTTATCCAGCCCTTGCTTGTAACTGTGGCTGACGAGGCTGGCCTTGCCGTTGTGCCAGGTCAGGGTCAGGACGTACACCGAATCGTAGTCGCTGGACTCCCAGTCCTCGGAGATGTTCTGTTTCTCGCCGACCGCATCTCCCGCGACCTTGTTGATCAACTCGGGCAGGTAGCCGTGGGACCAGGCGGTGTAGATGATGGAGTTGTGGTACTTGTCGTGGAGCAATTCGTTCGCCAGGTCGCTGGTGTCGTTGGCCGAGAACTTGATGTTCACCGGCAAGCCGAGCTTGATCGCGCTGGGGCTGATGGTCATCAGGGGGCGGATGTAGCTGTAGGAATTGTCCAGTTCACCTTCCTCGACATTGCGCGTCGGGTTGGCGGCAAATACGTAGTTGGCCTTGCCGAATTTTTCCGGCAACAAGGTCGCCAGGTCGATGGCGCGGTTGAGGCCCTGGCAATTGAGCTGACCCAGACCTCCTTCGGGTTTTTCTGCGTGACGCAGGAACACCAGGGTCTGGGTGCCGTCCGCCGGTTGGGCGCGGCTTTCGCTGGACTCCAGCGACAAAAACAATGCGCTCGTCGCCAGCAGTGCCGGCAGAAAAATATACGCACGGTGTTTGAAGCGTTTGGTGAATCTGGACAGGTTCATCATGTGAATAAGGGATCTTCAGCGCATTCAGTTAAGGCTGACAAACCTTTACACCACCAGCTCCCAGCTTCGGGTGTTTTCCATGTCGTTGGGCCGGTCCGTGTCCGAAAGGGCATTTCTCAGAGTCCTCTGAGCCTGTTTGGTTCGATACCGGCGGGTGCGCGGCACTTTATCGATAACCTTGAACGGGGTGCAGTCAAGGTTATCGACAAGATGTTGCGAAATTATGGACACCCTACACGTAGAGGCGTTGGCGAAGGCTGACATCTGTTGATCGTCATCATCAGCGATTTCGATAACGCCAAAAGTTCGCAACCTGCGGGCGGCGATCCTGGATTATGCTCAACCCTTTCTTTGGCGATGGAGGCTAGCGATGACTGATCTGTCTGCGTTCCCGATTACCCAAAAATGGCCGGCCCAATACCCTGACTGGATCCAGCTGTACTCCTTGCCGACCCCCAACGGCGTCAAGGTCTCGATCATGCTCGAAGAGATCGGGCTGCCCTACGAGCCGCATCGGGTGGGCTTCGACACCCAGGATCAAATGTCCCCCGAGTTTTTGTCGTTGAGCCCCAACAACAAGATCCCGGCGATCCTCGACCCTCATGGTCCCGAGGACAAACCCCTGCCATTGTTCGAGTCCGGGGCGATTCTGATTTACCTCGCCGACAAGAGCGGGCAACTGCTGGCGCAGGAATCGGCTGCGCGTTACGAGACGATTCAATGGCTGATGTTTCAGATGGGCGGCATCGGGCCGATGTTCGGCCAGGTCGGTTTCTTCAACAAGTTTGCCGGCAAGGACTACGAGGACAAACGCCCCCGCGACCGTTACGTCGAGGAAAGTAAACGTTTGTTAAAAGTTTTGGATGGACGCCTTGAAGGGCGCGACTGGATCATGGGCGAGCGCTACACCATCGCCGACATCGCGACGTTCCCGTGGGTGCGCAACTTGATCGGCTTCTATGAGGCCGGCGATCTGGTGGGCATCAAGGACTTCAAGAACGTCACGCGCGTGCTGGAACGCTTTCTGGCGCGGCCGGCGGTGATCCGCGGACTGGAAATCCCCAACCCTAAATAGAATGCTTCACGAACAAGGAAGATCATGCGTTCATTCGATTTCAAGCAAGTAGATGTCTTCAGCCGCATCGCCCTCAAGGGCAATCCGTTGGCGGTGGTGTTCGGGGCCGACGCGCTCAGTGATGATCAAATGGCGGCGTTCGCGACCTGGACCAACCTCAGTGAAACCACGTTCGTGCTGGAGCCGCGCGATCCGCGGGCCGATTATCGCGTGCGGATCTTCACCACCCTCAACGAGTTGCCCTTCGCCGGTCATCCGACCCTGGGCACTTGCCATGCCTGGCTTGAGGCGGGGGGCCTGCCCAAGGGCGAGGAGATCATTCAGGAGTGCGGCGTCGGGCTGGTGCGGATCCGTCGACAGGGCGCGGAGCTGGCCTTCCTTGCGCCACCCCTGATCAACACCGGGCCGGTGGACGCCGAACTGGTGGAGCGCGTGCGATGCGGGCTCGGTCTGGAGGTCGGGGCGATTGTCCGGGCGCAGTGGGTGGATAACGGTGCCGGCTGGTTGGCGGTGATGGTCGCGGACCGCCAGCAAGTGCTGGACTTGCAACCGGATCATTCGCAAATGCTGGGTCTGGCGGTTGGCGTGATCGCACCGTGGAATCCCGAGCGTGATGGCGATGACGCGCAATTCGAAGTACGGGCCTTCATCTCCGGCGACGGCATGCCGGAAGACCCGGCGACCGGCAGTTTGAATGCCGGGATTGCGCAGTGGTTGCTGGCCGAAGGGCTGGCGCCGGCGTCCTATGTGGTCAGCCAGGGCCTGACGATGGGACGGGCGGGGCGCATTCAGGTGGATCAGGTGGGCGATGAAATCTGGATTGGTGGATCGGTGGTGACTTGCATCACCGGCACCCTGACACTTTAACCCTGTATGAAATCTAAACCGGTGGGAGCGAGCCTGCTCGCGAAGGCGTCGTGACAGCCAACATTTTATTTGACTGACACACCGCTTTCGCGAGCAGGCCCGCTCTCACAGGGTTTTGTGTTGGATTTGGGGATTATTGCCGAACCGGTAAGGGTTTGTTCCGCGCCTGAGGTTTGTGTCTTGCTCCGCACAGGGCATAAGCTTTGCCCCCTACGACGTTAGTCTCATCCTCCGTTTTTCAGGAATGCCCATGTCCAGCCAGTTCCCCGAAGCACGTCCACGCCGTCTGCGCCGCAATGCGAGCCTGCGCAGCCTGTTCCAGGAAACCGAGTTCAGCCTGAACGACCTGGTGCTGCCGATTTTCGTCGAGGAAGAAATCGACGACTTCGTGCCGATCAAAAGCATGCCCGGCGTGATGCGCATTCCGGAATCGAAACTGGCCGGCGAGATCGAGCGCTACGCCCGCGCCGGCATCAAGTCGGTCATGACTTTCGGCGTGTCGCATCATCTGGACAGCAGCGGCAGCGACACCTGGAGCGACAACGGCCTGGTGTCGCGCATGTCGCGGATCGCCAAGGATGCCGTGCCGGAAATGATCGTGATGTCCGACACCTGTTTCTGCGAATACACCGACCACGGCCATTGCGGCGTGATGCACAACCACGAAGTCGACAACGACCAGACCCTGATCAACCTTGGTAAACAAGCCGTGGCCGCTGCTCGGGCCGGTGCTGATGTGATTGCCCCGTCGGCGGCGATGGACGGGCAGGTCCAGGCGATTCGCCGGGCGCTGGATGACGCCGGTTTCAGCCAGACCGCGATCATGGCCTATTCGACCAAGTTCGCTTCGGCGCTCTACGGCCCGTTCCGTGAAGCCGGCGGCAGCGCGCTCAAGGGCGACCGCAAAAGCTATCAGATGAACCCGATGAACCGCCGCGAAGCGGTGCGCGAATCGCTGATGGACGAACAGGAAGGCGCAGATGCACTGATGGTCAAGCCGGCCGGCGCCTACCTCGACATCATCCGCGACATCCGCGAGGTCTCGCGTTTGCCGCTGTCGGCGTATCAGGTCAGCGGCGAGTACGCGATGATCAAGTTCGCCGCGCAAGCGGGGGCGATCGATGAGGACCGTGTGGTGCGTGAAAGCCTTGGGGCGATCAAGCGCGCCGGCGCGGATTTGATCTTCACCTACTTCGCAATGGACCTGGCTCTGGCCGGCATCTAAACCCCAACCCACAGTTGATTTGGGTTGAATCAGGGCGTTCCGAAGTACGGCCGGATCCCGTGGTGCTTGAAGTACCGCTCAATCACTTTCGGATCGGAACACGTCTCGGCAATCGCCACATACGTATCCGGGCGCAGCAGGTAAAACCCGTTACGCCCCAACCCCGCCGCTTCAAATGCGGGTCGCCAGTCAAATACATGCAAGGGCAGATGATGCTCGATGCACCAAGCGATCATTTCGTCGCTGGTGTCGCCATACACGTGCACCTGCCAGGTTGGATTCCTCAGCGATTCAAAGTTGTCGCCCTCGCCATCATGCGCCCAGGGCAGGCGATCGCCGCCGTGAACGTGCCCGGCAACGCCGGTGCTCAACGGCATGCCGCGATAGTTCAGGGTGATCTGTGAGACCGTGCGAAACAGGAACTCGCGAGACGTCTCGAACGAGGCCATTTTGGGAATCACGAAGAGCGCCAGCCGTGTTCGCAGCACATCGGCCAAACGTCCCTCTGCGGTGGCGAAACTGAATACGCGGTCGGTGGTGGCGACCAGTTTGCGCGCAAAAGCGATGCGCTCGGTTTCGTAGGTATCGAGCAGTTTGGCCTCGGCACCGCCACTCAACACCGCGGCGAATTTCCACGCCAGGTTGATCGCATCGCCAATCCCGGTGTTCATGCCCTGGCCCCCGGCCGGGCTGTGAACGTGGGCCGCGTCGCCCAACAAAAACGCACGGCCGGTGCGAAAGTGATCGGCCACCCGGTGATGCACGCGGTAGGTCGAGAACCAGTTCACCTGTTCGATCTGCACCTTCATGTGTTCGATGGCCCGGCTGCTGACGTCTTCAAAGCGCAAGGTTTCCGCCCGGTCGGCACGCTCGTCTCGCACCGTACCGATCAACCGGGCGCGACCTTCGCCGGCCAGCGGGAACACGGCGAGGAAATCCGCTTCATCAAGGTCCACGTGCAGTTCGCCGTTGAGTGTCGGCCCACTGGCCTGCACATCCGCCACGTAGAAAATCTGTTGGTAGGTACCACCGGGAAACCCGGTGTCCAGCTTTTTACGCACGATCGAACGGGCGCCGTCGCAACCGGCCAGGTAACACGCCTGGCAGGTTTCCTGTTGGCCATCGGGCAGGCGCAAGTGGGCGGTGATGCCATCGCCGGTTTCCTCGAAGTCCTCCAGTTCGGTGCCGCGTTCCACCTTGATGCCGAAGGTTTCAAGACGCTCGATCAGTAGTCGTTCGTGCTGGTCTTGTGGAAAGATTTCCATGAACGAATAGGGTGTCAGGCCAGCGCCGATGTTGCTCAGTGGCAACCGTGCAACCGATTCACCGCTGACCCAGAAATTGGCGCCCGCCACGCGATGACCCCTTTGCACCACGGCTTCGCTGAGGTCGAGCTGGCGATAAAGCTCCAGCGTCCGCGCCTGGACCGCCAGCGCACGCGACGTGGTACCGGGCGCCGACGTCTTGTCGATAATCCGCACGCGGATCCCCAGTTTGCTCAACCACAGCGCCAGGACCAACCCGGTCGGGCCGGCGCCGACGATCAGTACGTCACTACGATGCATGAGCCTGTCCTCCTCGGTGACTGGCTCAAGTATGGTTCAGTCGCAGCCGACCGGAAGGCTGACCGCCCAACGGAAAAAGGCCCCGCAGCCATGAAGCTGCGGGGCCTTTTCATTGAGCCGTGGTTGATCAGAAGTCGATGGTGGCGGACATCTTCGCGACCCGTGGCTCACCTTGGGTCAGGTAGCCGCCGAGGGCCGATTCCCAGTATTTCTTGTTGGCCACGTTGTCGACGCCAAGACGCAGGGTCACGTCTTTCTCCTGGACCCTGAAGGCGTACCGCGCACCGGCATCGAAGCGGTTCCAGGTCGGCAGGCTGAGGTTGTTGGCCGCGTCGGCGTATTGGCCGCCGGTGCGCAACATCCGCGCGTCCAGCGCTACGCCTTGCAGGCCCGGTACATCCCAATCCACGGCCGCGTTGAACTGGAAGCTTGGCACGCCAATGGCTTGATTACCGTCATTGAGCCCGCCAGCGGTTTTCTTCAGTTCGGTGTCCATCAGGGTCAGGCCGCTGATCAGGCGCAGGCCTTCGATCGGCTCGCCGAAGACGTTGAGCTCGACGCCTTTATTGACCTGTTCACCGTCACGTATGAAGACAGCTGTGGTGCTGTCGATGACCTGGGTGAAACCGTCGCTGGGTTGTTCGATGCGGTACACACCGAGGGTGGCGCCGTAGGTGCCCATGTCGACTTTCACCCCGGCTTCGATTTGTTTCGAGCGTGCCGGTGCAAAGGACTGGTTGCCGTTGATGACCACGCGCCCCCCGGCCGAGGTCGGCGATGTCGGGCCTTCTGCCAAGCCTTCGATGCGGTTGGCGTAGAGCGAAACGTGTTCCCAGGGTTTGAACACAATGCCGTAGACCGGCGTGGTGATGGATTCGTCATAGGAGGAAGTGCGGCTGCCGGAGCCGTACGGCGCGTAGGCATAGCCTTGAACAACCAACTGCTGGCGACGCACGCCGACCGTCAGTAACAAGCGATCATCGAAGAAACCCAGGGTGTCGGACACCGCGCCGCTGCGCACGAAAGTTTTGCCGGTGATGCCTGGATCGCTCAGGTCGCCACCGGAAAGGCCGCCCTGTGGCGCCGGCGTTTGCACCGGGTGGTAGATGTTGTTCGGGTATTTGGTCAGGTCGAAATCGAACGCGCTGCGCTGTTCGGTCCAGATCCCGGCCAGGCCGAAGTTCAGTTTGTGGCTGACCGGACCGGTCTGGAAACGACCGTTGAGGCCGGCCATGGCGCTGGTGTTGTCTTCATCATGGGGGATGAACGAGCCAGTGGTGGTGGCGCTGCCGAGGTTGTCGGTAAGGGTGGTCGAGTTGTAGTTTCCGACTTCACGGGTGTGCTTGGCGCCCCCTGCGGCGTACGCGGTCCAGCTGTCGTTCAGGTCGTACTCGGCGCGAAGCATGCCGAAGGTGTCTTCGATTTCAGTGAAACCCCATTTCGGCGCGTAGTTGGTGTCGGCCGACGGCGCGTCCGGAATGTGCGTGGCGGTGCCCAGGAACACCGAGTTGCGGCCGGCATTGATGCGTTGTTTTTGGTAGGCGAAGTCGCCGGAGATGCGCAATGCATCGCCGCGATAATCCAGGCCGATCGCGAACAGTTTGGAGCGTTGATTCTCGTCATCGATGCCGGTGTCGCCTTCGCGCTGGGCAATGTTCACCCGCGCGCCGAAGCGGTTGTCTTCGCCAAAGCGTTGACCGAGGTCCAGGTGCTCGCCGACGCGACCGTCATTGCTGATGTCGGTGGTGAAACGGCGCAACGGCACGTCGCCGGCGCGCTTGGGTTGCAAATTCACGCCGCCGCCGATGCCGGAGCCCGTTGGGGTGACGCCGTTGATGAAGGCGTTCGGGCCTTTGAAGACTTCCACGCGCTCCAGTGCGTCAGTGGAAATGATCTGGCGCGGCAGCACGCCGTACAGGCCGTTGTAGGAAATGTCATCGCCATTGAGCGGCAGTCCGCGAATCACAAACACCTGGGCCTGGTTGGCAAAACCGGTGGCCTGACGTACCGAAGAATCGTTGAGCAAGACATCGCCGACGGTTTCGGCTTGCTGGTCCTGGATCAATTGCTCGGTGTAGGACGACACACTGAACGGGACATCCATGATGTCCTGATTGCCCAGCACGCCCAATTGCCCGCCGCGAGCGACCTGGCCGCCGGCAAACACCGGGGGCAAATCTGACGGCGAAGGGGCTGTGGCGTTGATGTTGACGCTGTCGAGCACCAGGGGCTTGCCGTTTTGTGCAGGTGTCGCTGGCGTGGCGGCGTAGGCAGTGGCAGACAGGGAACAAAACAAGGCGAGAAGGGAGGGGCGAAAGGGCACGCCAAGTCGGGCTGCAGTGGTCATGTTTCATTCCTGGCGGAGCGCCGCCGACGAGAAAAAAGAAAGTGACGGCGCGGGAACTCCTTGCGCAAATGCGACTCCAGGCGCAAATGATAGGATTTCTCAGTAACGTTTCGCAATCAATTTGTCATCATTCGAGATGACAGCTGCTACGGATTGCGGGGAACAGCGGCCTGCAGCGGGGGTCATAGCCTGCGCCATGCCATTGGTCGTATGGTTAACCCGGCTCAACGGATTTGATGGAGCACCATGCAAGCCAATCGATTGATCATGGGAGGCGCGGCGCTGTTGCTGCTGGCCGGTTGCGGCACTCAGCGCCCGCAGGAACAACCAGCGCGCCCGCCCGCCGAGGTCAAGGCCGAAATCGTGCGCCTGCTGCCGGCCAAAACCACGGATCGCCAAGGGTGGGCCACGGACATCTACGCCGCCTTCGCGGCCCAGAAGATCTATCCGTCCACGCAAAACCTGTGTTCGGTGCTCGCCGTGACCGAGCAGGAATCCACCTTTCAGGTCGACCCGCCCGTGCCGGGCCTGGGCAAGATCGCTCGGGACGAAATCGACCGTCGCGCCGCTAAAGTCCACATCCCCAGCCTGGTGATCAGCGGTGCGCTGCAGGTGAAATCGCCCAACGGCAAAAGCTACAGCGACCGCCTCAACGCGGCGCGCAGTGAAAAGGAACTCAGTGCGATTTTCGATGATTTCATTGGCATGGTGCCCTTGGGCAAGACCTTGTTCGGTGGCTTCAATCCGGTACACACCGCCGGGCCGATGCAAGTCAGTATCGAGTTCGCCGAACAGCAGGCGAAGGACTATCCGTACCCGGTGGAAGGCTCGATTCGCCATGAGGTATTCACCCGGCGCGGCGGCATGTACTTCGGCATCGCTCACTTGCTCGGTTACCCGGTGAGCTACACGCAACCGCTGTATCGCTTCGCTGATTTCAATGCCGGTTGGTACGCCAGCCGCAATGCGGCGTTTCAGAATGCGTTGAGCCGGGTGTCAGGTATCCCGTTGGCGCTGGATGGCGACCTGGTCCGCTATGACTCGATCATGCCCGGCACCACGGAAGTGGCGGTGCGCAGCCTCGGCAAGCAATTGGGGATGCGCAATACGACCATTCGCAATCAATTGGAGGAGGGCAAAAGCCTTAAATTCGAGGAGACGGAACTCTACCGGCGAGTGTTCGCGTTGGCCGATCAGGCCGAGGGCAGGGCATTGCCTCGCGCCGTGTTGCCGGGGATCGAACTGCAAAGCCCGAAAATCACCCGCAAGCTCACCACGGCATGGTTTGCCAAACGGGTCGATGAGCGTTATCTGCGTTGTATGAAGCGGGCTGGCCAGTAACCCTGATCAAACGAAAGGCGTAAAAAAACCCGGCGGGTCAGGCCGGGTTTTTCATTGAGTACTGCGGTAAAGCCCTGCATTTATGCAGCGCGGCTTTCGATCAGGCGGTCGGAACCACCTTCGGCAACGCGGTTCTGCATCAGACGGTCGGAACCATCAGCGGCTACGCGGTTTTCCATCAGATGGTCAGAACCATCAGCGGCTACGCGGTTTTCGATCAAACGATCCGAACCATCAGCGGCTACGCGGTTTTCCATCAGATGATCCGAACCATCAGCGGCTACACGATTTTCGATCAAACGATCCGAACCACCTTCAGCCACACGACTTTCAATCAGACGATCCGAGCCGCCTTCAGCGACCACAGGTTGAGCAGAGGTTGCGGCAAAAGCGTTAACTGCAAAGACCGAGAAAGCGATAGCGATGAGGGTTTGGCGTTTCATGATGGTGTGCTCCGGGGTGTTTATTGGTTGGTATGGAGCGGATGTTACGCCGTGGATTTTTTATGAGAACTTCATTGATGTGATGGTGAACATCGACAGTATTGATAGACCTTGTGAGTTGCCCCACGCGGGCGTGATGGTTCAGTCGTCGGATGGTGCAGGTGGGGCGGATCGACGCTTCTACACTGATTAGCTGGATCACCACGACCGGCAGGTGACGCCTCTAATGACCCCATTCCCGTCTCGCCAGGAAGCCGCACCATGTATCAACTCTATGGACACCAGAACTCCGGCGCGGCGGCGATAGAAGCGGCGCTGGAGCTGTGCGAAATTCCTTACCGCTTTATCGACGTCGAATTGTCCTCGGAGGCTGCCCAGGCACTGGAGAAGCTCAACCGGCTCAAGCAGATTCCAACGCTGCAATTGCCCGATGGAAGCATCCTGACCGAAAGTGCGGCGATCCTGATTCATCTCGGGCTGACCTTTCCCAAGTCGAACCTGTTGCCGACACTGGCCGCCGACCGCGATCAGGCGATCCGCGGCCTGACGTACATCGTCAGCAATTGCTACGCGGCCATCGGCATCATCGATTACCCCGAACGCTGGCTGGCCGAGACGGATGAGGCGTCCAGGCAAAACCTCATGGCCGGCGCCCGCGCGCGATTGCACTGGAGCTGGGAGCTGTTTGCCGATCAGTTTTCCGGCGAGTTGTATCTGGGGGATGAGACGCCGGGCGCACTGGATGTGCTGGCGGCGGTGGTGTCGCGGTGGGCCGGCAGCCGGGAGCATTTACGCAACACCCGTCCCGGTTTTTTCGCGTGGCTGGAACGCATCGACCGGCACCCGACACTGGCACCGGTCTTCGCCCGGCATTGGCCAGTCTGAACACCCAATAACAATTGTGGTGTATCCGGATTACTCGCCGCGGATGTATTGCTCCAGCTGGCGAATCAGTTCCGCCTGTTCGGCAATCGCTTCCTTCACCAGGTCGCCGATCGACAGCAAGCCAATCAACTTGCCATTCTCCACCACCGGCAGGTGGCGCAGGCGTCGGTCGGACATGATGCCCAGGCACGTATCGACGGTTTGATGGGTGTCCACGGTGATCACCGGGGACACCATGATGTCGCGCACTGGCGTGCCCACTGAAGAACGGCCATGCAGCACCAGTTTGCGTGCGTAATCACGTTCACTGATGATGCCCAGCACCTCGTCATTTTCCACCACCAGCAAGGCGCCGACGTTTTTCTCGGCCATCTTCATCAGCGCTTCCAGCACCATGTGATCAGGTTTGATCTGGTGCACTTCCTGATTCTTCTGATCTTTGAGCTTGAGCAGTTGGGCGACGGTTTTCATGGTGGCTTCTCGGGTGTTGTCGTTGTTCTTGAAGAATCGTAGACCCAAGCGCTGAGGGCAAGAGAGAAAGCGGCAGATAACACTCAAAAAACGCCATTCAGCGGTTTTTCTTCGGTAAACCGTAGGTATCCGTTCGATAAAGGCGTGTAACCGGGCAGGAAGGAGACGATTGGCCGGGTGGTAAAGGCCAGAGAAGGCGTGAGTGACCAGACAGATCGGTTTCGGCATGTCGCGGCGCTGATAGTTGGCTGATGGGGAAGTTCGTTGAACGTGTTGCTGATAAAGTCTTGAAACAGATGTGTGGGAATGCACAACGGAAAATGCAATAGCCTAGTTCATTCAAATGCTCATGGATGACAAGTTCAATGTCTAATGCTCCAACAAACAATCAACGTGCACGGCGTTTATTTTCCGAGTCTGTAAATCAGCGTTTACATGCAGAATTTATTGCTCAGGCCGTTCCTGGCTGGATGAGTAGTACTGGCGCCGAGCATCGCACGGCTTTAAGTCGCGCGGCGGGCTCGGTGATGCCGGGGTATGAAAATGCATCGTTACAACGACGAGGTGAATTGAAAGTAGCGCTAGAGGCCAGTTGGATTTCACATACTGCAAGTGAAAAGACGCTCAACAAACTTCAGGATATAGAAACCTTTGCCGAAACGCGTTTAATTACGGCTCTGAATGATAAATACAAGATTGTGCTGGATGTCAGAAAGACCTATCTGCGGCTCTACTGTCCCCAAGGGATAGTCACCGGATTTGATGTGCGAACGTTGTCGCTGCTTGAGGCTTCACTGCATAACTTCGAAGTTAAAGAAACCCGGCCCGGTTATTTTGATCGAGCGAGTGGTTTCATTACCAGACCTTCAGATACCGGGCAGTTCGACAGTGTGTCGATCAAGTCAAGAATGCCGGTCGAGGCTTTTGCCGCGCTGTGTCGTGAGCTGGACATCGGTGCTCAGTATCAGACTTATCTCCGAGAATTCATGGGGTTTGACAACCCGGTGGCACGGACGCTGTTGAAAAATAAAATTCAAACCAGCCATAAAGATGCGCTACGTGCTGCCAGTGTCCTGGCCCTGATGAAACAAGACATTGATCTGGAAACCCACGACATGCTCCTGAAGCTGGTGGAGGGGCATCGCACTTTGACGTTGCACGGTCAGCGGGTGCTTTGCTATCGCATGACCATGATGGACGTTGAGCTTGCGGACATCGTTCTGATCGCTGCGGACCTTGATCGTAGCCGCGCCACCGAGCACATCATCGCTTATGTTCCTCACGATCCTGAACATCCGGTCAAACAGTATTCGTCCTTGGCGCGTTTCGCTGCCGAGCTGACGGCTCAACTGCGGGAACCGGATTACCAGCGTTTTTTCAGCCGGTTTATCCCGCATCAGCAACGGGGTATTTTCTTTTTCCAGCTCAATGACAAGATTTCCAAGGTTCAATGGCACAAACCGCTACCGTTTGAACAAACTCCGGTATGGCGGCCTGAACCCGTTGAGAATCCGCATTTGCCAATGACTCATGATCGAGTCAGCGACGATTTCTGGACCTATGACTTCCATCAGAAACTGAACAAAATCCTTAACGACGCCAGGGTCAGAGCGGTTCCCACTGACGATGAGGACGAGCGGTCCCGTTGGGCTCGATGGGACAGCTTCCAGAAAATAGCCATGGCCGTTGTTCAAGTGGCGGCACTGGTGGCCGCGCCCTTTGTGCCTGTGCTGGGCGAGTTGATGCTGGCCTATACCGTCTATCAACTGCTTGATGAAACGTTCGAAGGCATTATCGAATGGTCAGAAGGACTGCGAATTGAAGCCGCCGAGCATTTCTTCGGTGTGGTTGAAAACCTCGTCCAGCTAGGCGCATTCGCGGTAGGTGGCAAGCTGCTAAGTGAACTGCTGCCATTCAAGCCATCTCCATCTATCGGGCGCATGAAAGTCGTGGTGATGGCCAATGGACAATCACGGTTATGGAACCCGGACCTTGAGCGTTACGCGTTACCGGTGAACGTGGGGGAGAGTGCTCGACCTGACGCCAAGGGGATTTATCGGCATCAGGGAAAGGATGTACTGGTGCTGGACAACAAGCGCCTTGAAATCAGGCAGGAACCTGGTTCCGGTCAGTACCGCATTCAACACCCTGACCGAGCCGATGCCTATTCACCCCGGCTCGCTCATAACGGCGTTGGCGCCTGGACCCACGAAGCCGAGCGTCCCGAGGCGTGGCGCGGAGTCACGCTTATGCGGCGTCTGGGGCACAGCGTCGAGGCATTTTCCGATCAGACCCTTGAGCAGATTCGCCGGGTCAGCGGGGTGGAAGATGACGTACTGCGCAAGCTGCATGTCGAGCATGAGCAGCCGCCCGCATTGCTGGTCGAAACGATCCGACGCTTCAAGGCCGACCAGGAGATTCAGACGTTCATCGAGCAGATGAACAGCGAGGACCCTGAGGTATTTGGCATGGCGGATATGAAGACCCAGCTGGAACTGCTGACGCGCCATGGAAAATGGCCGCAGTTTCGTGCAATCGAGTTACTGGACGGTGAGGGTCAGGTGCTTTGGAAGCATGTTCCGGAGTCGGCCACGGGCCCGCTGTTGCAAATCAGAGAGTCGAAGGTCGGTTCTGCCGACCTGGCAAAAACACTGCTGCGGGGCCTGGACGAGTCGCAAATCAGAATCTTGCTCGATGAAGAAACGGGTATGGGACCTATTGCCCTTGAAGTGCGAGCCTCCCGGTTGCGTGGACTGATTGCCGGGTTGGCCAAGGACAGAACAGCTGCATTGGTCGATTCCCGCTATAGGCTCTTCGAGCGTGCAGGCGATACGAATGTCAGTCCACATGTTCAATTGTTGCGCAACGACTTTGCTCAGCTTCCGCGAACGATTGTGGACGAACTGTTGATCGACGCCACGTCCGCGGAACGACTGCAAATGAGTGAAGGGCGGCAAATACCGTTGCGTCTTCGACAGTCTGCCCGGGCCGCAATGCTTGAGTTGCGTGTTCTGCGCAGCTACGAGGGGTTGTATTTGAAAACCAGTGAAAGCATCGATAGCGCACGGTTGGTATTGCACAGCCTGGAGTCGCTGACGGGGTGGCCGCACAATCTTCGTGTCGAAATCCGCAGTACGGCGGTCGACGGTCCGCTGCTCGACAGTGTCGGGCCGCTGGAGGTGTTAGAACGTAAAATTTTGGTGCTGGGCGATGAGGGGGCTTTTCAGGCCTATGACGCCGAGGGTAACGCCTTGCACGGTTTCGATGACATCTACACCTCGGTCTTACAGGCGTTGCCTGATTCCAGTCGCAAAACCCTGGGCTACGAAATCGGCCAAGGGGCTTATTTAAAGCGAGCCCTGCAAAAGACGCCGTTGGCGCAGAAAGACTTTCGCCAGGTGCTTGTTCAGCACCCGGTTCGCAAGCCTGCCTATGATCCTGCTGTCATGCGGTTGAGGGGGGGGATGCAGGGTTATGAGGCGTTGGAGGTTGGGCCAAGCGTGGCATCCTCTCCAGTGGAACGCTTCAAGACGCTCTATCCGGGCACGACGACCGACACCTATACCGAGTTCATGCAGTCATTTGCGACTCAAGCACAGGCCGTTGACGCCATCAGGGCGCGAGAGGTCGAGTTTGAAGGGCTTGGCAAGGCGCTTGATAGCTGGGTGGCGGTTGAGAAAGGCGAGCTTTTGCCAATGGATCAGCGTTATCACAAAGGACGCTTTGCCAAAGCTATCAAACAATGCTGGCAGGCCGGGGGGGAGGTGTTGCCGCAAGGCTACACCCTCGATCTGAACTTCCATTGGCCGAGTGATTTTCTGGAGTATCTGCCGGCATTGGACGCGGACTTTCGTCACGTCAGTGCACTGCAGTTTCGCCATGTTGAGTTGCGTACCGATATCACCGGTTTTCTTGAGTATTTTCCGAACTTGAGAACACTTGATTTGAGTGACAACGCTCTGGCAGTACCTCCACTGTTACAAGCAAACCTGCCGATGCTCGAGCATTTGAATCTTTCCAACAACCAAATGACGCTGACGGTTCAAAGCAAGGTTGATTTGGGCGGGTTGAGGCATTTGCAAGTCTTGAATCTGGGCAATAATCCAATGTTGGGTCGGGTGCCGGATATCAGCAGGATGCCCGAGTTGAATCAATTGGATTTGCACAATACAGGGGTTGTCGATTGGCCCGTGGGTTTGTTTGCGTTACCACGTCCGCGCGTTTTTGATCTGGACTTGCAAGGCAACCCGATCGAACAGATACCTCATGTCGCCCCCGGTTCGGAGCAGGCGCGTCTTGTTGCCAGAACCCGCTTGAATCGCGATCAGCTCACCGATCAAAGCCGGCAGCAGTTTCAGGACACTATGCGTTCAGTGGGTTACGACCCGACTCGCAGTTACCCGCCCAAGGGTGAGGCAACCAGTGGTTACTGGATTGAAGACTTGGCTGCCGAGCCGCGTGAAGTCAGGCAAAAAAACTGGGACGAACTTGAGCGAGAGCCAAACGCCCAAGGGTTTTTCGAAGTACTGGAACAACTTGCCGAATCAGCCGATTACGTCGACGACGCTTACAGACCGGGGCTCACAGAACGGGTGTGGCGAATGCTCGACGCCGCTTCGGAAAACACGTCGCTGCGTGAAGAGTTGTTCCGCATGGCGAGCAACCCTGATTCGTGCGCAGACGCCGGTGCGCAGATTTTCAATGAAATGGGGGGCAAAGTACTGATCCATGAAGCGTATCTGGCTGGCAGTCCTGAGCAGATCGAAGCCCGCCTGGTCAGATTGGCCAAGGGCAAGGCACGCCTGGATCAGGTTAACGAAATTGCCCGCGCTACTATCCAGCGCCGATTGCAGGCAGGGGAAACCTTTCAGGCCGTCGATGAAGACGGTGAAGTGACCGGGACTATTGATGAGGTGGAAGTTTACCTGGCGTTTCAGACGGGGTTGGCGGATCGGCTGGAACTGCCGTGGCAATCGCGGGGCATGCGGTTCCGGGAGATTGCCGGCGTCGACGATGTGCAGATAGATCAGGCGTACCAGTCGATTCTGGCGCTGGAGGCTGGAGACGGTCTGGTGAATCAGATCATCGAACAGCGGTTTTGGCGCAAGTATCTGAAAGGGCGATTTACGCCGGCGATTGAGCAGAATGCGACTGTGTATAACGATAAATCAGCGGCATTGCACGACAGGTATTTGGCCGGCGCGGTGTCGCAGCAGGATTATGAACGTGAACTTTTCACGTTGGCTTTAGAGCGCAAAACGTTGCTCAGGACGCTGACGCGCACCGCCATGGACGCAACTGATTTCTGAGATGACTGCTCAGTCAAATCTGACGGGCGACGCTCCCACACTTGGGAGCGTCGCCTGATACAGGTTACTGGGTAATGCGCGTGTGAGTCAGGTTCAATGTGGATACTCCCTGACAGCCGTATTAAACGTGTCGTAATCCAGATCGATTCGTCCTGTTGGAACATTCACGCCGGGGCCACCGTTGTAGGAGCTGGCCAATATGTATTTGCAGTTATAACAAGCCGGGAAGGCAGTGGCACCTTCTACCTGTGCCAGTTTCTGGGTGTAGATAGTCAACTTGTCCAAGTTGTCAGAAAGATTGGGGATCAGTAATGCAAGCGTATTTAAGACCTTGACCTCGGCATGCAATCCAGGGGCGCCAAAACCTTGCGGGATGTACCCGTTGCTTTGGCTGATATGGTTGCTGATTAATTCTTCGGTGAGCGGGTGAAGAGGGCGGGCTTCATATTCAACGCCACTCATATCCAATGTTTCATGGGTACTCGCCTTGTAGATTTTTACCGGGTAGGTCTTGTCGTTGTAGGCCGTTTTATAAATGTCGTTAGCGGCGGGTAAAAATTGCTCGCCAGCTATCGATAATATGCCGAATCCTGTCGGATTATTTTCGGCAAGTGCCGTATTGCGTGGTTTATAAATTGAAACGCCGGGAATAGTTTCCACCGGTAGCTTTGTGTTGAACATGTCAGTGATGGTTATCGTGTTTTCCGGGTTTCCATCGAAGTATTCAGCACCCGCATGGGCGTCAAGGTTAGAGAGTGCTCTCTTTGAAAATTTGGCATCCGGATGAATTTCATAATGCTTGTTCAGCACTTCTGCGTATTCATGAGGTTTTCCTTTTTTAGCGGGCACAGGGTGAGCGATGCTGGTTGTCTTGATGGACGTTGTCCGGTTGCTCATATGCTCCGCGAAATCTGAGCCCAGCCCAAACTGATCCACGAATGTCATCGGATTATTACGTACCATCGCATACAGATTCAGCCCATCCACATCCCCCGCAGGGTCTGCACTGGCCCAGCGTTGCAACCACCATGCGTAATAGCGTTGCCCGTAGTAGTAAAGTCCAGTGATGTCCATCTCCTTGCCTGAGTAACGGACGGTTTTATAGCTGATCCCAGGTGCCGGACCCTCGGTCAGAAAGGCAGTACCGCCGAAGGGATAATATTCTTCATGACTGATAAGGCGGGCGTCCTGGTCAAGTTCCATAAGGCTTGAAGCTTGTGGGTCGTCGAGAATGTAGCGCACCTGATTATTATCGATACCATCGGGTTTTTTACTGACCCAGTGCAGGCAACGCACGCTGCCCAAAATGGCGGGCAAGGTAATGACATGCAGTAATTCACCCGTTTCGCGGGTGCGTATCTCCAGTCCGTTAAGGTAATGCACCTCTTGGAAGTGAGTGGTCGACAACGTATGGGTTTCGTGGCGTTTATAGACGCGTTCGCCATGGCTGTAGCGATAGGTTTCTTTATCGTCGAGACCGGACTCTCGCTCGATCAGCGTTATGGATGACAGTTGGTTGCGGCTATTCCAGTGCAAGGTCTGTCCCGGATGCAAAGTCTTGCAATTGCCGTGGCGGTCGAACAACGATTCAAAGTCCGGTGGTGAGTCATCCGGTTTCCAGCGCACGCCACGATTGCTCGAGGGGTCAATGTACATCTGGTGGGTGTAACCGCCCACTGCACGGGAATGGGTCAACTGGATGAGGTTGCCGCCCTCGTCGTACGTGAAGTCTCGTTTATAGTTGAGATGATTGTTGGGATCGCTCGGCGATGGACGGCCCGGTACGTCAGCTGTCGGGGTGGCGTCATGGCCGGTGGCGCTGCTCAGACGGTACAACGAGTCATAGATGAACTCACGGCGGCCATCAATGAACTGGTTTCTGAAAAACACGGGTTTAAAAACGTGATCGGTGATGCCCGTCACGTTGCCGACCGGATCGCAGGTGTACTCCAGATTTTGCAGCAGGGCCTGACCGGGTATACCGGCCTCCATCTTGTGCAACCTTCCATTTGCCGGGTCATAAGTCCAGGTCCTGACCACTTTGTTGCCGGTGACCTGCCTGATGACCTGACCCTCGGCGTTGTACTGAGCATCTTCAAGGACAGCCATCACGGGAGTGACGTCATCGATTTGCAGGGTCACCTTATTGAGCTGCCCGGTAATGTCGTATCGAGAGTGCTGCTGATGGCCGCCCGCGTCGATCTGGCTCAGTGGCTGACCTTGTGCGTTGTAGGTCCATTGTGTGGAGTAAACATCGCCGCTGAGCATTGTGCGGGTTTCTTTGAAAGGCAAGGCGTTGAGGCTGAAGCTGTTGAACTCGATTGAACCACCTGGGTCGACTTTCTTTTGCAACTGCCTGCGCACATTGTTTTCAGGGGGCGCATCGCCCTGCCAGTAGCTGAAAATTTCGACATTGGCCTGAGTGTTTTCATCGACGGTCAATAGCCGTAGATTTCCATCGTAAGTGTTTCTCCAGTGGTTGCCGAGCTCATCCCAGTGTTGAAGGACTTCACCCGCCAAGCCCGGGAGGGTCAGGCGCCAACCGGCATCGACGCTGTCGATTTTCAGCAACTGGTCGGATAGCCCGAAGACTTTCGTCAGGTTAGGTCCGGGTGAGCCAGCCAGGCGTGGATCGCATTGCGTTGTCAGCCTGCCCGCGAGGTCATACCCGTGTCGGGTGATAAGCGACTCCACTGATCCGTCAGTCTTGCGCAGATAGGCGACCTGGGCGATCACCAGGCCGCGGCCGTCATTGACGACAACCGAGGGGGTGTTTTGATGCCCGGTGAAATTCATTTTTCAAGTTCCTGCGATGCCATGCACCGGTACTGGAAAAGAGTCGGATGTTTCGATGCTATCAACGAAGACGTTGTGCGTAACCTGTCAGACCTGACAGGTCAGAGGGGGGCTCAATTCATGTGCTGCCACGCCATTGCGCAATGACGCGTAGAATCCTCACCTGAATCAAATATCGAGGTTGCAGTGGTGGATTTACAGCAGGGCTTCGTCCTGACCCGGCATTGGCGCGACACCCCGGCCGGCACGGAAGTCGAGTTCTGGCTGGCGACCGACAGCGGTCCCCGGCGCATCCGCCTGCCTCATCAACCGTCGGTGGCGTTCATCCCTGCCGCCCAGCGCGAACAGGCGCAAGAGGTGCTGCGCGGCGAGAAAAACGTCGAGCTCAAACCCTTGGCCCTGCTGGATTTCGAGCATCGCCCGGTGCTCGGCCTGTATTGTCAGCAGCACGGTCAGTTGATGCGCCTGGAAACCGCGCTGCGCAAGGGCGGCGTCGAGATGTTCGAGGGCGACGTTCGCCCGCCCGAGCGCTACATGATGGAGCGTTTCATCACGGCGCCGGTGATCTTTGGCGGTACACCCGATGCGGACGGTCTGCTGCTGAACGCGCAGATGAAACCCGACCCGAAATACCGGCCCAACCTGCGGCTGGTCTCGCTGGACATCGAAACCACCGAACAAGGCGAGCTGTATTCCATTGCCCTGGAAGGCTGCGGCGAGCGCCAGGTGTACATGCTCGGGCCGCCCAATGGCGACGCCAGCGCGGTGGACTTCCAGCTCGAATACTGCGACTCGCGAACCGTGCTGCTGAAAAAGCTCAACGAATGGTTTGCCCGCCATGACCCGGACGCGATCATCGGCTGGAACGTCGTGCAGTTCGATTTGCGCGTTCTCCACGAGCACGCCCGGCGCCTGGGCGTACCGCTCAAGCTAGGGCGCGGCGGCGAAGAGATGCAGTGGCGCGAACACGGCAGCCGCAACCATTACTTCGCGGCAGCCGCGGGGCGTCTGATCATCGACGGCATCGAGTCCCTGCGCTCGGCAACCTGGAATTTCCCCTCGTTCAGCCTGGAAAACGTCGCGCAAACCTTGCTCGGTGAGGGCAAGGCGATCAGCACACCGTACCAGCGCATGGACGAAATCAACCGCATGTTCGCCGAGGACAAACCGGCCCTCGCCACCTACAACCTCAAGGATTGCGAACTGGTCACACGGATTTTCGCCAAGACCGAACTGCTGACCTTCCTGCTGGAGCGCGCCAGCGTCACCGGTTTGCCAGCGGACCGCAGCGGTGGTTCGGTGGCGGCGTTCACTCACCTGTACATGCCGCTGATGCACCGTCAGGGTTTTGTGGCGCCGAACCTGGGCGGCAAGTCACCGCAGGCCAGCCCCGGCGGTTTTGTCATGGACTCGCAGCCGGGCCTGTACGAGTCGGTGCTGGTGCTCGACTATAAAAGCCTCTATCCGTCGATCATCCGCACCTTCCTGATCGACCCGGTCGGGTTGATCGAAGGCCTGCAGCATCCCGACGACAGCGACTCCGTTCCGGGCTTTCGCGGGGCGCGTTTTTCCAGAACCCGGCATTGCCTGCCAGCCATCGTCGCCCGGGTCGCCGAAGGCCGCGAAACCGCCAAGCGCGAACACAACGCGCCGCTGTCGCAGGCGCTGAAGATCATCATGAATGCCTTCTACGGCGTGCTCGGCTCCAGCGGCTGCCGTTTCTTCGACACACGCCTGGCCTCGTCGATTACCTTGCGTGGCCACGAGATCATGCTGCGCACCCGACAGCTGATCGAAGCCCAGGGCCACACGGTCATTTATGGCGACACCGACTCCACCTTCGTCTGGCTGCGCCGCGCCCACGGTCAGGAAGAAGCTGCGCAGATTGGCCACGCGCTGGTTGACCACGTCAACCAGTGGTGGAGCGAACATGTGCAAGCCGAATACGGGCTGGAAAGTGCCCTGGAATTGCAATTCGAAACTCACTACAAACGCTTTCTGATGCCGACCATCCGTGGCGCGGAGGAGGGCAGCAAGAAGCGTTACGCCGGCCTGGTCACCCGCGCCGATGGCACCGATGAAATGGTCTACAAAGGCCTGGAAACCGTGCGCACCGACTGGTCGCCACTGGCCCGGCAATTCCAGCAGGAGCTGTACTCGCGGATCTTCCACCGCAAGCCGTATCAGGATTACGTGCGCGATTACGTGCAAAAGACCCTGGCCGGCGAGTTCGACGACCGTCTGATCTACCGCAAGCGTCTGCGCCGTACCCTCGACGACTACGAGCGCAATGTGCCGCCGCATGTGCGTGCCGCGCGCATTGCTGATGACTTCAATGACCGCCAGGGCCGTCCGCGCCAGTACCAGAACGGTGGCTGGATCAGCTACGTGATTACTGTCGCCGGGCCCGAGCCGCTGGAGATACGCAGTGCGCCCATCGACTACGACCATTACGTCACCCGGCAACTGCAACCGGTGGCGGACGCGATCCTGCCGTTTGTCGACGACGACTTCTCAACCCTGATTGGTGGGCAAATGGGCCTGTTTTAAGTCCAGCAACGACAGCGTCCAGTCATCCGGTATGCCGTGGAAATACTGCTCCAGGGCCCGATGAAAGAGACTGCCATCGGGGGCGACCTGAGCAAACAGCGTCATCGAAGAGTGAAACTTGAGGTCATCGGGATGACCGAAAATCTCGGAGATCGAGCGTTGTTTGATGTTCAAGACCAATTGCGTGCACGTTCGCAGTCGAGGCCCCAGCAAAGGATGCTCCAGATACGCCAAGGCTTCCTCTTCGGAGCGAATGGCAAAGTAGCGGGACATCTCGCTGCCGCCCAACCCGGCAAACTGCGGAAAAATGAACCACATCCAGTGACGGCGTTTTTTACCGGCACTCAGTTCTTCCTGAACCCGCTCAAAGACCGGGTCTTGAGCCTGGACGAAACGTGGCAAGTTAAAAGCATCGAGCTGATCGGTGCTTCGCATGCAAAAACCCTCTGACAATACGACGATGGCTCAGACCATGGCCAATCGCTGTTTGTGTTGTGGCGCGTGAAACGCGTGGTCCAGCACCTCCAGATCCCCGGGTTCGAGCCGCACTTGCGCGGCTTGCGCATTCAATTGCACGTGTTCAGGTTTGACCGCTTTGGGGATGGCGATCACGCCGGGTTGCCGCAGGATCCATGCCAGCGCAACCTGAGCCGGTGTCACCCCGTGACGGGCGGCAATCTTTATCAGCGTCGGATGCGTCAGCAATTCACCGCCCTGACCGATAGGACAGTACGCCATCAATGGCAGCTGATGTTTTTGGCTCCAGGGCAGCAAATCAAATTCGATGCCGCGCTCCTCCAGGTTGTAGAGCACCTGATTGGTGGCACAGGTGGACGAGTGCACTTCGTGCAGGTCGTCCAGATCGAAATTGGACACGCCCCAACGGCCGATCTTGCCGTCTTCACGCAGCCGTTCGAAGGCTTCGACGGTTTCCTCCAAGGGATACTGGCCGCGCCAGTGCAGCAGGTACAAATCGATGTAATCGGTTTTCAGGCGCCGCAGACTGCGCTCGCAAGCCTGTGGAATGCCTTGGCAGCTGGCGTTGTGCGGGTAGACCTTGCTGACCACAAAGACTTGGTCACGCACACCGCTGATGGCTTGCGCGACCACTTCTTCGGCGCCGCCTTCAGCGTACATTTCCGCGGTATCGATCAGCGTCATGCCCAACTCGATGCCCAGGCGCAGGGCCGAGACTTCACGGTTGCGTGCCGAGCTGTCCTCACCCATGTGCCAAGTGCCCTGGCCAATGACCGGTACGTTGGCGCCGGCCAGTTCAAGGAACTGCATGAAAACCTCCTGTGCGCATCTCGGGGGATACTCAGTTGGCAGCAAAATAACCCGGTGGTTCCATGCAGCGCCACAATCCAGGTAAAAGCGAACACGACGAAATATCACTTTTTGGCCGGCCAAGGGTTGGTTCACGGACCACCGGCACTGCACTTTTTTGGGATTGGTGGCTCTATCCTTGGGCAGCCGGCGGCGATCCCCACCGCTGGCCCATGCCCAAGTCCAAGAACCCATGGCTCGAGCGTTACCCCGCGTCACCCCACCGATCCGCCGCCGTTGCTGGCTTCTGGCTGGCTTGGCGATGTTCTTTGTCAGTGGTTGCAGCCAGCAACAGGGCAACGACATCGTCAGCCAGTTCCGCGAAGGCCGTCCCCAGGAATTTCTGCAGACCAGCGTCGACCGCATGGCCACCCTGGCGATGCGTGACAACCTCGACAGCCTCTATGTGCTGATGAGCAAGCTTTACCGGCGCAACCCCGAGGAGCTGAAGAAATCCGGTTTCCTTGATGCCCGAACCGCTGGAAAGCAAGTGCGCATGGCCATCGAGCAGCAACAGCCGCTGCCCACCCTCGGCGGCAAAAAAGACCTGGCGGCGCTCAGGTATGCCATGAGCCCGGAGTTTCTCGGTGACCGCGTCGGTGCTTTCATCTATGCCATCGGCAGCATGCTGGTGACCGCGCACGGCAATCGCCTGGAGTTCTACATGACGGATGCGATCAACCCGACGTTCGTCAGCAACGCCGCGCGCAACATCGAGATCGCCACGTGGATTCTCAGTCAGCGGCAAAACAAACAAGGCGAACCGTTGCTGTTCTCCAACGAGATCTCGGAGGAGGGCAGCAACCTGAGTTTCGCCGTGGAGTTCGGCAAGATCGTCGCGCGACTGGACTTGCTGACGCAGATGCTCGACGAACGCTACCGGCGCATCGGCCTGAACTACGCGCAAAGCCTGCTGTTCCTGAATTTCCTGCCGGTGCAATAAACCCCGACACAAACCCCATCCCTGTGGGAGCGGGGTGGGCAAAAGTTTCAGGCATAACGATAGTTCGCATCGATATAAGTGGTTATAAGAAAAATCGCTATGCTGCGGGCCAGATTTCTCCTGCGGTCTTTGTGGACGTATCAATGGATTTAGTGAACATCGGGTTGGTCGTTGCCGGGTTGGTGGTTGGCTTTATTGTTGGCATGACTGGCGTCGGTGGCGGGTCGTTGATGACCCCGATTCTGCTGTGGTTCGGCATCAACCCCGCAACGGCGGTCGGTACCGATCTGCTCTACGCGGCGATCACCAAGTCCAGCGGCGTGCTGGTCCACAGGAAAAACAACAACATCGATTGGGCGATTACCGGCTGGCTGACCCTTGGCAGCGTGCCGGCGGTGGCCTTGACGCTGTGGTTCCTGAGCAGCTTGCACACCGCGCCTGAAACCATGAATGCGATCATCAAGCAGGCGCTGGGGTTCGTCCTGTTCGCCACCGCGCTGGCGATTCTGTTCAAGAAGCGCCTGCTCGATTTCGCTCACAAGCGCGCCGGTGGCAACTACAACCCCAGTGGCAAACGCCTCAACGGCATGACGGTGATCACCGGCCTGGTGCTGGGTACCATGGTTGCGCTGACGTCCATCGGTGCGGGCGCCTTGGGCACTGTGGCCCTGTTTATCCTGTATCCGCTGCTGCCAACCCGGCGCCTCGTCGGTACCGAAATCGCTCACGCCGTGCCGCTGACCCTGGTCGCCGGGCTGGGCCACGCGAGCATGGGCAACATGGACTGGCACGTGCTGGGCTTCTTGTTGATCGGCTCGCTGCCAGGGATCTGGTTGGGCAGTCATTTGACCGGCAAGATTTCCGATGAAGTGCTGCGTCCTTGCCTGGCGACGATGTTGGTCCTGATTGGCTACAAACTGGCGTTTTAAGCAGGCTTTCTCAAACAAACAGACCCCATCCTCCTTTAGGTGCTACGGTGGAAAGCCAGCCATCATTCGCCTGCGAGTGACTTGTCGGCATTCCCCCGTGATCGACAAGGAAGAGGTGGCTCGTGTTCGCGTTAATCCCTATCGCTGATGTTCACCTCCTCGTCGCCGGTTATTGCCTCGACACGCCGTCGTGAAGGCCCCGCCGAAACACCTGCCGCTGATTCTCAGCGAACTGCGCGCCGCCACGACACGCCAGCATCAAGCGCTGGAACTGCGCATTCCTTTCTTCACCGCTGACCGGTTGTTGTATACGCGACTGATCGAGGCCTATTACGGTTTCTATCGTCCACTGGAAACCCTGCTGTTCCAGATGGCAATGACCATTCCCGATCTGGATTGGCTGATTCGCATCAAAACCCCGTCGCTTGAGGCTGACCTGTATGCCTTGGGGCTCGATGCGGCGGCTATCGATGCCATTCCGCTGTGCACATTTGCCTTTCAGACCGCCGCCATCGCCGATGTGCTGGGGGTGTTGTATGTCCTTGAGGGCGCCACGTTGGGAGGGCAATCGTTGCGTAGCGGGGTGTACTCACGCCTCGGAATCGATGAGCATCAGGGCGGTCGATTTTTTGCGGTGTATGGCACTGCGACCGGGCTGATGTGGCGCGCTTTTCTGGCGTGTCTGTATGAGATGCGCAGTCCGCTTCAACGGACAGGTTCAGTGGTAGCGGCGCAGGCGACGTTCGAGGCCTTCGAAGCCTGGCTTGAGCATTGCGAGGTCCTGGTATGAACCGCCTCACCGATGAACAACTCGACGCCGCGCTCGCCGAATGCGCCAGTGAAGCGATCCGGGTGCCGGGGGCGATTCAGCCGCACGGCGTGCTGCTGACGTTAAGTGAGCCCGCAATGCTCATCCAGCAGGTCAGTCGTAATTGTGCAGAGGTGTTCGATCAAAGCGCCGCGGCTGTATTGCAGCGACCGTTCACGACAGTGGTGGGCCACACAGCGGCAGAGCAGGTGCGTCAGGCGCTGTTGTCGAGTTGTCTGGAAGACGTAAATCCCGTGGTCCTGGAGATCGCAGGCCGGCCCTTCAACGCAACGCTCAGCCGTCATGATGGCGTGCTCATTGTTGAACTCGAACCGCTGCTCGACGCCGCTCAGGACCATACCGCTATCCTGCTGCGGGCCCTGCGGCGGATGCAGGCGGCGACGACACTGGAAGACTTGTACACCGTCAGCGTCGATGAACTTCGCCTGCTGAGCGGCTTCGACCGGGTGATGATTTATCGCTTCGAGCCGGCGGGGCACGGGCAAGTCATCAGCGAAGCGCTGGGCGGCGTGTTACCCGGTTATCTGGGCCAGTGTTTCCCCGCATCGGACATTCCACCGCAGGCTCGCGAGTTGTATCGCCTGAACTGGATTCGGGTGATTGCGGATGCGCGTTATGTGCCGGTGCCGATCCTTCCGGTGCTGCGCCCGGACACCGGACAGCCGCTGGACTTGGGTTTTTCACTGTTGCGCAGCGTGTCGCCGGTGCACTGCCAGTACCTGGAAAACATGGGCGTACGGGGTTCCATGAGCCTGTCGCTGCTGGCCAATGAACAGCTTTGGGGGCTGATCACCTGTGCCCATCCGCAACCGCTGTTGGTCAGTCATTCAGTGCGCACGATGTGCGCAGCCATTGCCCAGTTGCTCAGCATGCAGATCACGGCCCTGCAAACCCGCAACGAACAGCAGCAGCGAGAACAGAAGTCGCGCTTGATCCAAGAACTGACGGCGGCGATGCGCCTGGCTGACGACGATGTGCTGCAGGGGCTGATCAACCACCCGGATCAATTGCAGGAACTGACCGATGCCAGCGGCGTGGCGGTGCTGATCGAAGATCGACTCGAACTGTTCGGTGAGTGCCCGTCGGTTGAGCAGGTGCGGGCGCTGTACTTGTGGGTGCGCGAGCAATGCCTGGAGAGCGGCGAGCCACTGATGACCGACGCCTTGCAAAATCGCCACGGGTCGAGTGCGCTTTATAGCGACGTGGCCAGCGGTCTGCTGGCCTTCGTGCTGCCCAAGCCAACGGACAACGGCGTCCTGTGGTTCAGGCCGCAACTGCGCTCCAGCATGAAGTGGAGTGGCAATCCTGATGAGCATTTCAGTGCGGGCAGTGACAACCGCTTGCAACCGCGAACCTCGTTTGCCTTGTGGGAAAAGCTGGTAGAGGGACGCTCGCAAGAGTGGAGCACGGCGGATTATTACGCGGCCAGCGAGCTGCGCCGTAATGCGATCGAGAATGACCTGGCCCGGCAGGTCCACCGCGAGCATGAAGCGGTTCGCGAGCGTGACGAACTGGTGGCGGTGGTGTCCCATGACCTGCGCAATCCGATGACCATTATCATCATGCAGTGCGGCATGATGCAGCGCCTGGTCGCCCGAGACGAAGGCAAGCACACCGGACGCATGAATGCGGCGCTGGACACCATGGAGGGCGCGACTGGACGCATGAACGCCCTGATCGCCGACCTGCTGGACAAGTCGAAACTCGACGCCGGTCAGTACCCGCTCGAGCGCAAGCCGCTGGATGTCGTCGACCTGCTGGAGCAGGCGTGTGCATTGCTGGTGACGCTGACCTCGCACAAAAACATCGAACTCAACTGCACCAGCGCCCAAGGGCTGAGCTTCGACGCCGATCCCCAGCGGCTGTTTCAGGTGCTGTCGAACCTGCTGGGCAACGCGATCAAGTTCACCCCGGCCGGTGGGCGCATTGACGTTACGGCTTGGCAGGTAGGTGACAAGGTGCTGATTTCGGTGCGCGACAATGGCAACGGAATCCCTGCCGCGCATATACCGCACATTTTCGAACGCTATTGGTCGACCCGTGAAGGTAACCCCAACGGCAGCGGACTGGGCTTGTACATCTGCCGCGCCATCGTGCGGGCCCATGGCGGTGAACTCTGGGCGCAGAGCGAGCCTGGGGTCGGCAGCGAATTCACCTTTTCCATTCCGGCACTGGTGACTGTGGTTGCTTAGGCCCGAGTGAAAATCTCCAGCAGGTGCCCGTCCGGGTCATCGAAATACACCCGCCGTCCTCCGGCATCATCATTGATTTCTTTCGGCCGCTGCTTGCCCGGGTCCGCCCACCACGGCTGGCCGCATGCTTGCAGGCGCGCAAAGGCATTGTCGAAGTCGTCGTCACCGATCAGAAACGCATAGTGCTGCGATGCAATCGGTGGTTCGTTGTTGTAGAAGTCCAGGGACACGCCGTTGTCGAATGTGACGATCAGCATCGGGCCGAAAGGCTCGGGGGCGGGCAGGCCGAGGAGTTCGGTCAGGAAATTCGCGGAAATCTGCTTGTCGCGGCACCAGACGATGGTGTGGTTCAGCTGAGCGCTCATGGAGTCGTCCTCACGGCGGTTCAGGTGGAGCGCTATATGCGATCAGATTAGCTCAGTCTGTTGCGCAATGACCGCCCTGACCTAAGCTTGGGTCAAGGCGAAACACAATTGCGGTGCGTCACCCGGAACGAACGCCGCGATGCGCAATCATTAGAGCGTGGTTATCAAAAGGAGATGCGCATGCTCATCAGGTTTTTGACCCTGACAACCTTGCTGGCTTTCGCCGGTCCCTTGTTCGCAGCCGAAAGTGATTCACCGCTGGATATCGAAAAAGGCCGGTCCCGGCCCTTGATTATCATTGCGCCCAGCACCGTCGATCCGGTCTGGGTCGGGCTGAAAAAGTCACTGGACGATCCGGCCAACAAGGAGGGTATCGCCCAACGCAATATCCGGGTGTACAGCGTGCTGAACATGTTCGGTCAGCTCGACGGCAAGGACCTCGGTCAGCAAGACACCATGGCGCTGATCCGCTCCCTGAAACTCGGTGCGGGGGCGCTGCCCAAAGTGATCCTGATCGGCAAGGATGGCGAGAAGAAGCTTGAGAGTTCGGGGGATGAGTCAAAATCGGTCGATTTGAAGAAAGTGTTCGACACCATCGACGCCCTGCCAGCAACCGAAAAAGAAGCCACCGCACCGCCGGTAGTGACCCCGCCTGCAGAGGCGGAGCCGGTCAAAGGCGCAAAAGGCACCAAGGCCACCAAGAATGGCAAACCCGCCAAACCGACCAAACCCCCTGAAATGCCGGATGACTGAAAGGTCCTCTGAACAACTCCATACCTGTGGCGAGGGAGCTTGCTCCCGCTGGGCTGCGAAGCAGCCCCCCACCTGTCGCGTCATGCACTAATAACTCACGACTGCCGCGCAGGCTTCGTCAGCAGCTACAAAATCGGTACGTCCTAGGACGAAGTGCGCAGGCTTCGGACATTTCCTTCAAGACGTGTCGTACTTCGTGAACTGGTGCGCCTCCCTCCCTGCCGATATCTTAGTCGGGCCGCTGCAAAATCAGCGGTCGGATGTGGAAGTCTGTCGTTGTATAAAGGAGCCTGAACGGCCAAAACACATGATGGCGGTATTTTATGCCAACATTGTCATGTTATGGCGGCTGTTCGCGGGGCACTCTCCAGTGCGCCAGGTTCTCCTTTAGCCTGGTCTTCCACACCTGCGTTCAGCTGCCACCCTCATGTGGAAGTGAGATGGGTAGCTCCATTACTTTAAAGGAGCTTCACTATTGAAAAAGATCACTCCAAATCCTCCCGAAACTTCGACAGATACCGATCCGCTCGATCTTTCCGAAACCACAGAACGCGCCGTCAGCGCTCGCTTGCGAAACCCCAGTCATACCGACCCGATCAGCCACGTCTTCACGATCACTCCGGGCGTCGATTCAACAACCCTGCTAAGTCATGCCTGCGAAACCCTGGCATCGCTGAATGTCCTGATTACGGATCTGGCCTGCAAACTGGAAAGCTCGAAACGTAACGTCGCGCTCTCGATTCAGCAGTTGGCGGTCATTGCCGAGTTGTTGGTGAACCAGGCGCTGGATAACGTTGATCCACCCGAAGGAGCGCCTGTCGTTCAGCCACCGGTACAGCATTGAGAGAGGAAATCACTGATGGCCAGATATATGCCGATTACGGGCATCGATTGCCAAATTGCGTCGTTGCTGATTGATACGGATGCGCCGGTGGATGTGTTGCATGACACTGCGGCCTATCGCATTCGTAGCGTGACCCAACTGCTGGAAACCTTGTCCGTGGGCGAGGGGATGGGTCGTGATGCCTTGTTGCTGCAGGATTTCGCGCGAGTGTTGGCGATTCCGCTGCGTGATGGCTGTGATTTGATGGATGTGATCGGACGACGATTGCAGCCGCAGTAACAACAATGGGCGATCCAAGCGATCGCCCATTTTTTTTGCGGGTGAAGTATCCGCCTTCACGGGCGTCGGAAATTTCCTTCAAGTTGTGTCGCACTTGATGAACTGGTGTCTGTCAGCCCACACCGCTAGCCTTCGTGGAAGTCCGCGACATCGAGGGACCCAAGGATGAAAACACCCGTGAAAAAAGGAGCCTCGCCTGTGAAAAAGTTCAGCAAGCCTCAAGCAGAAACCCCTGACGATACCGAGCATCCCGCGTCTGTGAAAGTGTGCGGTACCGCCGTAGTAGCGGTCATTCCACGCCCCAGAATTATTTCCTCGCCCCAGCCTATATTCGCCATTGCCCCCGGGGTCGACACGCGGACGCTACTGAAACAAGCTTGCGATACCCTCGCGTCGCTGACGGCCCTGCTCGAGAATTTTGCCGCCAGACTTGAAGCGCCGAACCGCGGTGAAATATTTTCGATTCAGCAGTTGGCCTTGGTCGCCGAGTTGTTGGTGGCTCAGGCGCGGGACAACCTTGCGGCGGATAGGGAAGCGTCTGCCGGTGAGCCAGAGACCCGGCATTAAACAGGCGTAAAAACGAAAATGGGTGACCTCAAAGGGTCACCCATTTTTCTGTTGCTACCGGTTATTCGCTCAAGGCACTCAATATCGTGTGGGCGATTTTGATCCGCTCCGGGTTCGGGTAGTTTTTGTTGGCCAGGATCACGATGCCGATGTCTTTGGAGGGCACAAACGCGACGTAGGCACCGAAGCCGCCAGTGGAGCCGGTTTTGTTGAGCAACACGTTTTCCGGTTGCGGCTGCGGCGGATTCAACCACTTGACCTCGTGCGCTTGCATTGCCATCTCGGTCGAGTTGCCGGCGAGCAGCCGATCCAGCGTGACCGGGTAATGGTAGGACTCCCAACCCAGCCCCTGTGTCGTATCGCCCACGGTGTAGTACCCGGTGTGGGTGGTGGCAATGGCTTGCTGCAATGGCTTTTCCAGTGCTGCCGGTTTCATGTTCGCTTCAACATATCGAATCAGGTCCGAGGCGCTGGTTTTCACGCCGTAGGCTTCGGAATCCAGCGCGCCCGGCCCGACACGTACGGGATTGTCGTCCTTGTTGTAACCCTGGGCGTAGAGCCCCATTTGCGCTTGCGGGACCTTGAGGTAGGTGTGCTTGAGGCCCAGTTTCGGCAGCAAGGTTTTTTCCATCAGGCTATCGAACGGCTGGCCCATGCTGTGGGCGGCAAGATAGCCGAACAGCCCGATGCTCGGGTTCGAATACAGGCGATGGGTGCCAGCAGGGTAAACCGGCGTCCACTGTTTGAAGTAACTGAGCATCGTGTCTGCATGGTCAGCGTCGTCGGGGAACTGCAGCGGCAACCCGCCAGCGGTGTAAGTGCCCAGTTGCAGCACGCTGATGCGGTCGAACGCACTGCCGTGCAATGCTGGTAAAACGGTGCTGGCAGTATCGGACAGGGACAGTTTGCCGTTGGCTTGCGCATACCCGGCCAGCGTGGCGGTGAAGGTTTTGCTGACCGAGCCGATTTCGAACAAGGTGTCCTTGCTCACTGGTTGGCGATCTTCCTTCGAGGCTACGCCGTAATTAAAGTAATGCTGCTGTCCATTTTGAGTGATCGCGATGGCGAGCCCGGCAATGTTTTGTTGCTGCATGACCGGACCGACGGCGGCGTTCACCAGGATTTCGAGTTGCTGGTCGGACGGTGTCGCCGCCAAACAGGAGGCTGTCCCGAGGAAAAGTGCGAAAGCACCGTAGGACTTAAGCCTTGGCAGTTTGTGTTTGAACATTTCTGATCCACTCTTCATGAGTTGTGATGATGTTAACCCGCTACACTCCATGCGCTCTTGCAAATCGGGCTACCTGATAGGCGAGCCAAATCTAGGCAGTCCGCCGAGCGTCGACAAACGACGATATCTCGGGTGAGCCATTAGAAAATCTATGGAGTTGGCATGATTCGTCCTCACTTGCCGCTGAATGCCTTGCGCGCTTTCGAGGCCTCCGCGCGCCATTTGAGTTTCACTCGGGCAGCGGTGGAGTTGTTCGTTACGCCTGCGGCGGTGAGTCATCAGGTCAAAAGCCTCGAAGCCCAACTTAACGTAACACTGTTCAAACGCCTGCCGCGCGGGTTGATGCTGACCAGTGAGGGTGAAACCTTGCTGCCGGTACTGCGTGAGTCCTTTGACCGAATCGCCGAAACACTTGAGCGATTCGAGGGCGGGCACTATCGGGATGTGTTGACAGTGGGGGCAGTGGGGACGTTTGCGGTCGGGTGGTTGTTGCCGCGGCTGGCGGACTTCCAGGAGAAACATCCGTTCATAGATTTACGGCTGTCGACCAATAACAATCGGGTGGATGTGGCCGCTGAAGGGCTGGATTACGCCATTCGTTTTGGCGCTGGTGCCTGGCACGGGATTGAAGCGTTGCGGTTGATCGAAGCGCCGCTGTCGGTGCTGTGCGTTCCCGAACTTGCTCGGCAGCTAAACGCGCCTGAGGATCTGTTGAAACAAACGTTGTTACGTTCCTACCGTACCGACGAGTGGCCTGAATGGTTTTTGGCCTGCGGGTTACCGCCCAACACGGCACCCACCAGGAATATTGTGTTCGACTCATCGCTGGCGATGATGGAGGCCGCACTTCAAGGTGCAGGCATTGCATTGGCGCCGCCGCTGATGTTTTCCCGCCAACTGGCGGCGGGTGCCATTGAACAACCGTTCGCCATCGGCATCACCACTGGCAGCTACTGGCTCACCCGCTTGCAGTCGCGCCCCGAAACGGCGGCGATGACGGCGTTCAAGGAGTGGTTACTGCAAGCGTCCAAAATGGATTAACCAACACCACCCTTGTAGGGGCGAGCCTGCTCGCGAAGGCGGAGTGTCAGCCAATATCAATGTTGGATGTACCAGCCTCTTCGCGAGCAGGCTCGCTCCCACATTGGTTCTGTGGTTGGGCCGGATATTTGCGTACGACCTCAGTCCCCTGGGGGAGCGAGCCTGCTCGCGATGGCGGCGTGTCAGGCGACATCCACGTTGAATGTGCCGGCCCCATCGCGAGCAGGCTCGCTCCCACATTGGTTCTGTGGTTGGGCCGGGTATTTGCGTACGACCTCAGTCCCCTGTGGGAGCGAGCCTGCTCGCGAAGGCGGAGTGTCAGGCGACATCCATGCTGGATGTGTCGGCTTCTTCGCGAGCAGGCTCTCTCCCACATTGGTTCTGTGGTTGGGCCGGGTATTTGTGTACGGCCTCAATCCCCTGTGGGAGCGAGCCTGCTCGCGAAGGCGGCGTGTCAAGCGACATCCATGCTGGATGTGTCGGCTTCTTCGCGAGCAGGCTCTCTCCCACATTGGTTCTGCGGTTGGGCCGGGTATTTGTGTACGACCTCAGTCCCCTGTGGGAGTGAGCCTGCTCGCGAAGGCGGTGTGTCAGGCGACATCCATGCTGGATGTGTCGGCTTCTTCGCGTGCAGGCTCGCTCCCACAGGGGTAGTACACCGGCAGTAGGTCAGCGCACCAGGCACGGCCGTTTGTTATCGAATTTCCAACCCGGGATCAGGAATTGCATCGCCACGCTGTCATCCCGCGCCCCCAGCCCCATGCCTTTGTACAGTTCATGGGCCTTGGCCAATTGGTCCATGTCCAATTCAACCCCTAGCCCCGGCTTCTTCGGCACCTGCACGCAACCACCGACGATTTGCAGCGGGGCCTTGGTCAAGCGCTGGCCGTCCTGCCAGATCCAATGGGTGTCGATGGCGGTGATTTCACCCGGCGCAGCCGCCGCGACGTGTGTGAACATCGCCAGGGAAATATCGAAGTGGTTGTTGGAGTGCGAGCCCCAGGTCAGGCCCCATTCATGGCACATCTGCGCGACACGAACCGAACCCTGCATGGTCCAGAAATGCGGGTCGGCCAGCGGAATGTCCACCGATTGCAACTGAATGGCGTGGCCCATTTCCCGCCAGTCGGTGGCGATCATGTTGGTCGCGGTTTTTAGCCCGGTGGCACGCCGGAACTCGGCCATGACTTCGCGGCCCGAATAACCGTTTTCCGCGCCGCACGGGTCTTCGGCGTAGGCCAGAACGCGGTGCTGATCGCGGCACAAGCGAATGGCTTCCTTGAGTGACCACGCGCCATTCGGATCGAGCGTAATGCGCGCGTCCGGAAAGCGCTCGGCCAGTGCAGTGACGGCTTCGATTTCTTCATCGCCACTGAGCACGCCGCCCTTGAGCTTGAAGTCCTTGAAGCCGTAGCGGGCGTGGGCGGCTTCAGCCAGACGAACCACAGCATCTGCGGTCATGGCTTGCTCATGACGCACACGGAACCAGTCGTTATCGGCGTCCGGTTCGCTGCGGTAGGCCAGGTCTGTCTGCTGGCGATCACCCACGTAGAACAGATAACCGAGCATCTTCACTTCGTCACGCTGCTGACCTTCGCCGAGCAGGGCGGCGACCGGCACGTCAAGATGCTGGCCGAGCAAGTCGAGCAGGGCGGCCTCAAGACCCGTAACGGCGTGAATGGTGATCCGCAGGTCGAACGTCTGCAAACCGCGCCCGCCAGCATCGCGATCGGCAAAGGTCTGGCGCACTTGATTGAGGATCTTCTGATACGTGCCGATCGGGCTGCCAACCACCAGCGCGCGGGCGTCTTCCAGTGTCTGGCGAATACGCTCGCCACCCGGTACTTCGCCGACACCGGTGTGACCGGCGTTGTCTTTGAGAATCACGATATTGCGGGTGAAAAACGGACCATGGGCGCCGCTCAGGTTGAGCAGCATGCCATCGTGGCCGGCCACCGGAACTACTTGCATGCTGGTGATGATCGGGGCTTTTGCGCAGTCTTGTGGGTGCATTTTCTTGTCCTTATAAACAACGGATCAGGCGTGGTTGGGCGTTGGTTTGCCCAGCGCAACGGCCGGTGCGGTTTTCGGTGTGTTACGTGCGGCAAAGACAATGATTGCGGCGATGATCGAGGTCGCGGCCAACCCGTACAGGCCGCCCTGAATCGAACCAGTGTGTTCTTCCAGCAGGCCGAAAGTGGTCGGCGCAACGAAGCCGCCGAGGTTGCCCACCGAGTTGATCAGCGCGATCACTCCAGCAGCAATCCGCGCATCCAGATACGCCTGAGGGATTGGCCAGAACAGTGACGAAGCGGATTTGAAACCCAGTGCCGCAAAGCAGATCGCAACAAAGGCAAAGATCGGCCCGCCCGTGGTCGACATGAACATCCCGGCGGCGGCAATCAACAGCGCAGCAGCCACCCAGGCTTGCTGGTGTTTCCATTTGGCGGACAGGGAAGCAAAGGCATACATGCCGATGATCGACAGCAGCCAAGGGATCGAGTTGAACAGCCCGACCTGAATGTCACTCAGATCGCCCATCTTCTTGATGATGCTCGGCAGCCAGAAGGTCGCGGCATAGATGGTCAGCTGGATGAAGAAGTAGATTAGGCAGAACAAGATGATCTGACGATCCTTGAGCAGTTTGCCCAGCGACGGCTTGATCGGCGTCGCGGCTTCGCGGGCCAGCTGTTCGTCCTCGATGGCGTTGACCAGCGCATCCTGTTCTTCGCGGCTCAGCCATTTGGCGTCGTGGGGTTTGGAGTCCAGCCAGAACCAGACGAACACGCACAGCCCGACCGAAAACATCCCTTCAATGAAGTACATCCACTGCCAGCCGTGCAACCCGAAACCGTCGAGTTGCAGGAGCAACCCGGACAGTGGGCCGGAGATCAGCGAGGCCACCGCCGAGCCACTGAGAAAGATCGCAATCGCCTTGCCGCGCTCGACGCCTGGCAACCAGCGCGTGAAGTAATAAATCACCCCCGGAAAGAACCCGGCTTCGGCCACGCCCAGCAGGAATCGCAGGATGTAGAAGTGGGTTTCGTTCTGGATGAACGCCATGCCGGCGGCCACCAGGCCCCAGGTCAGCATGATGCGGGTCAGCCAGATGCGTGCGCCGACTTTTTGCAGGAGGATGTTGGAGGGAACTTCGAACAGCGCGTAACCGATAAAGAACAACCCGGCACCGAGGCCGTAGGCGGCAGCGCCGATCCCCAGGTCGTGTTCCATGTGGGCGCGGACGAAGCCGATGTTCACACGGTCGATGTAGTTGACGATGAACATGATGACGAACAGCGGCAGGACATGGCGTTTGACTTTCGAGATGGCGGACTTCAGGACCGAATCGGCACCGTCGTGCATCCCTGATACGGATGTATTCACTTGGTTTCTCCCACTGATTATTTTTATGCGGGGTGCTGCGTTGTTGATAGACATCATACAACTGCGTTTTTTTAATGCGCAAGGGGGTTTGTCCAACAAAATGGTGACGTTTAAGTGATTTTTTATGCTTTTGTTGGCAGTGATGGGCGGACTTCTTATCAAAATTCGGTTCAGTTGTTGAGTGTTGTCATACAAGTTGAACGCTGTTTTCTGAAGATCCCAATCCCGCGCGGTGCTACGATTCCGTCAGCCCCGTTTCCGGATCATCGCCATGCAACATGACCTCGACACGCCAGCCCCAAGGCGCAGCCACAACCTCGCGCACGATCTGGTCGCCAAGCTGACCCAGAGCATCCTGCTTGGCCAGATGCTGCCGGGGGACAAGTTGCCGTCGGAAAACTCTATCGTTCAGGCACACGGCGTCAGCCGCACGGTGGTGCGCGAGGCGATCTCGAAATTGCAGGCGTCGGGGCTGGTGGAAACCCGTCACGGCATCGGCACGTTCGTCATCGAACGCGCGCCGGAGCAGGGCTTGCGACTGAACGTCGATACTGCATTGGGGGTGCGCAGCATTCTGGAGCTGCGCATGGGCCTGGAAACCCAGGCCGCGGCGCTGGCGGCGACGCGTCGTACGGATCTTCAACTGGCGCAGATGCGTGAAGCGCTGGACGATTATCAGAGCTTGCTGGCCAACAACGACAGTTGCGTCGAGGCCGACAAGCGTTTCCACCTGTTGATCGCCGAAGCCACCGGCAATGTGTGTTTCACCGACATCATGCAGCACCTGGGCAGTGCGATGATCCCGCGCACCCGCGTCAACGCCGCCGAGCGCGGGGCGGCGGATTTGAGCAAGCTGGGGCAGCTCGCCAACCTCGAACACGAGGCGATTCTAAACGCCATCAAGCGCCAGGACCCGGACGCGGCGCGGGCCGCGATGTGGCTGCACCTGACCAACAGCCGCGACCGTTTTTCCACGGGTGGCGCCTGAACTTTATTCTTCGACTTCGAGCAACGTTGTCGCGCCGCTTGGGTAAGCGGCCCGGAAAAAGTAACCGTACTCCTCAAGGTAGTAATACTTGCTGCCGCGACTGGTGGCCGGATCGTTGTCGAATCGGCAGCTGATTTCCTTGGCGCCGCCGTGCAGTTGCTGATTGACCTGACTCGCCTCGAATACCCGTTCCACGGTGCACAGAAGCCGTTCGGACAGCGTTCCTTCGCCGTCGAGCGTATGGCGCTCGCGTTTTTCCGTGCGTATTTCCAGAGCGGCGCCCACCGGCATTTTTTGCCAGTCGCCGGTGAAGCCGAGTTGCACGGTATCCGTGGCCCCGGAGGTGGGGAGCGAACGTCGGTTGTCGGCCAGCGGGGTCTGCTGAGCCAGGGTGATCAACCCGCGGAACGAGATCGTCCAGCGATCGACCGGCGCATCCTTCCATCGCTGGCGCACCTGGCCGCTCTGCGGGTCGGTGTCCAGGAGCAATGTGATTCCCGATCCCGAATACGTGCTGGATCGGGTCACCACGCGCTTGAGTGTGCGGGCGGGCGGTGAAAGCTTGAGGTCGTTGATCGCCTTCAGCACCGACGCAGGGACAGGGGCTGCTGTGAAGCTTTGCGGCGTCTTGATGCGTGAGGTGTAGGCGGGCAATGTCGAGCGCTGCGCGGTTGAGCCACAGGCTGCATTCAACAACAGCCTGACTGCTGCGCCAGCCTGTGCGAAGGCATGTTGCCCCGGATTGTTCAGCACTTCACCCAACGCCACCTGATGGGTCTTGCCGAGTTTGAATGTGCTTAAAACGCGGTAGGTCTGGCGAGTGCAATCCACTTCGTAACGTTCGCGGGACTGCCCGTAAAGCTCCATGTTGCTTTTGTCTGAAAGCAATACGGGCTCGTCGATGGCGCCCCAGAAATGACTGACGCCACCTTCGGTCTTGACGCTGTTGACGTCGATCATCAACCAGCGCTGGTCTTCGCTTCGTTGGACGATGCGCCAGTCAGACGCTGCCACGCGAACGCAGGCTTCGCCGAACGAGGGGTTTTGCGTCAGTTCGGCCGCCAGCACCTTGGGCACTTCCGGTGTCAGTTGCTGATGAACGCGACTTGAATCCGGTCTGTCGGAAAAGTATCGGTCGAGAAACAGCATTTTCACGTCAGGGGTGCTGCAATCGGTTTGCAATTGAACAACGCTCGGCAAGCCATTGGCCAACATCGGCGGGGTATGCACCTGATAGCTGATGATGTCGCCATCGCGCATCACCGAGTTTTCCAGCGGTGCCTGTTTGAACACCAATTGCACGGTCAATGCCGGCGGTTGATACGTTGGCTGGGGGTGGCTGGCGCAGCCCGACACTATCCCTAGCGCGCAGGCCACAGCAAAACGGTTCATGAGTACTTCCTGGCGATGGCTTCACGTTCATGTGAACAGAGGAGGTCGGCATCGCACGGCGATTCTTGAATCGATTTCGCTTGGCTTCATGGCTGGGCGGGCCGCACCGCGATCACTGCAGGTCGGCGTTCGAGATTCAGCGCCAGCACACTGATCAACACCACGAGGGCACCGACGCCGACCGTCAGCGTTGGCTGTTCACCCAAGGCATAGGCCGCCATGGCCATCGCCGTCGGCGGGATCAGGTACAGCGTCATGGTGGCGCGGCTCAAGTCCACGTGCGCCAGTACAAACGCCCAGGCCAGATACGCCAGCGCACTGGGAAACACGCCTAACGCCAACACCGCCCACTGCACATGAGCCGGTGCGCTGACGACCTCGCTGGCCAGTCCCGGCAGGTAGATCAGCAGCAGCGCCGAGCCCGACCACACCGTGTAACACACCAGTGTCAGGCCGTCGTAGCGCCCGGTTTGATGCTTCTGCAAGGCAAAGTAAAAACTCCACGACAGCGCCGCCAGCAGGATCAGTAATCCGTGAACGTCGACGCTCCCCAGTCCGCGATCACCGGCCACCACAATCACCACGCCGAGCAGCCCCGCCACGATGCAGCCCCAGCGCCAGAAGCTCACCCGGTCCTTGAACACAAAACGCGCCAGCAATGTGCTGAACAACGGCGTCGACTGCGCCAACACGCTGGAGGCGCCGGCGCTGACATGCTGTTGGCCGATGTTCAGGACAACGTGATGCAGGCTCACCGCAAAAAAACCGAGCACCATCAGCAGCGGCAGGTCGCGAAACCTGGGCAGGCTGATACCTTTGAACGCGGCAATGACAGCCATGAACACAGAGGCAATCAAAAACCTCAGCAAGGCCAGATGGCCGGGGTCGTAGGCCTGCAAGCCGATATGAATGCCGGTCGGCGAATAGCCCCAGCAGGCGATGACAAAGGCCATCGCCAGAATGATTTTGAGCGGTGAGTGAGCGGGGCGGGTGAGTGGTTTCATGGTCGGGCACCTTGGGTGTATGTGCCGAGTATCTGAAGCTGAACAGTTCACCACAACTGACTTATACTGCGTAAACTGTTCACTTTTGGTGATGATTATGGAGCTGGCGCAGATTCGCATGTTCAAGACAGTCGCCGACGTCGGCAGCATCGCCCGGGCCGCAGAGTTGCTGCATTGCGTGCCGTCCAACATCACGGCGCGGATCAAGGCGCTGGAGACGGAGTTGGGCGTGGCGCTGTTTTTGCGTGAGGGCCGGGGGCTGCGCATCAGCCCGGCGGGCCAGACGTTTTTGTCTTACGCCTCGAAGATTTTGGCGCTGACCGTTGAAGCCAAACGCGCGCTGGACCCATCCGCCGACCCCTCCGGGCCGCTGCGCATCGGCGCCATCGAATCCTCGGCCACCGGCCGGCTGCCGCGCCTGTTGGCGAAATTCCACAAGCGCTATCCCGCGGTGGCGCTGGAACTGACCACGGGCACCTGGGGCCAATTGCTGGATGACACGCTTAACCATCGGCTCGACGGTGCGATTGTCGCCGTTGATGTCGAACGCTCCCAACTCAAGCGCACGCCGATGTACCGCGAAGAGCTGTTGCTGATTGCCTCGACATCGCTGGGGCCGGTGCGTGGCATCGCGGACTTGCAGGACAAGACCGTGTTCATGTGGCCCCAGGGCTGTCCGTACCGAGCGGCGCTGGAACATTGGTTACTGCGTCAGGGGCAGGCGCTGCCGATTGTCAGCCTGGCCAGTTATGGCGCGATTGTCGGGTGCGTCAGCGCGGGGGCCGGCGTCGCGCTGGTGCCTAAAGGGGTGTTTGATCAGTACGCGAAAGGGGCGGGGTGTGCAGGGTTTGAGTTTCCTGAACTGACGGCCATCGACAATCTGTTTTACTGGCATGAAAACGCCGGGGTTCACCCGGCGCGAGAAGCGTTTGTGGCGATGTTGCGTGAGGAGTTCGCGTGATTATCGGAGGGACACCGCTGCTTATGTGGCAAGTGGCTTTTGTGGCGAGGGAGCTTGCTCCCGCTCGGCGGCGAAGCCGTCGTAATCCACAGAATGCGATCTGCCTGATGTATCGCGATGGCAGTTTTTGGGGGCGCTTCGCACCCCAGCGGGAGCAAGCTCCCTCGCCACAGGGGTGTGTGCAGGCTCATTGATTTCAACCTGCGCAAACATCACGCATCAACAACCCGAATTTCAGATCCACCGCATTCGGAATCGGCACATACACCGTATGCCCATCCCCCGGCGCCACTTCAATCGGCTCGCCTTTGCTGTTCTGCAACTGATGCAAATCGAAATGAAAGTTGCCCTTGGGCGTCATCAATTCCAGATGATCCCCCAGTGCAAACCGGTTCTTCACCTTGACCTCCGCCAGTCGCTCACGGCGTTCACCGGTCAACTCCCCGACAAACTGCTGTCGCTCCGACACCGAGCTGCCGTGCTGATAATTCTGGTATTCGTCATGCACATGGCGGCGCAAAAAGCCTTCGGTATAGCCACGCTGCGCCAGCGACTCCAGATCGGTCATCAGGCTGCGGTCGAATTCACGCCCGGCGACGGCATCGTCAATCGCCCGGCGATACACCTGCGTGGTGCGTGCGCAATAAAAATGGGATTTGGTCCGGCCTTCGATCTTCAGCGAGTGCACGCCCATGTGCGTCAGGCGCTCGACATGCTGCACGGCGCGCAGATCCTTGGCATTCATGATGTAAGTGCCGTGCTCGTCCTCAAAGGCTGGCATCAGCTCATCCGGCCGATTGGCCTCCTGCAACAGGAACACCTGGCCGGTGGGCGCGCCAATACCCAGGGTCGGTTCGGGCTGATACTGCTGGACGATCTCGCCCAGCTGGTTTTCCGTGGCCGCGTGCGCCGAATATTTCCAGCGGCAGGCGTTGGTGCAGCTGCCTTGATTGGCATCGCGTTTGTTCATGTAACCCGACAGCAGGCAGCGACCGGAATACGCCATGCACAGCGCGCCGTGGACAAACACCTCCAGCTCCATGGCCGGCACTTGCTGGCGGATTTCTCCGATTTCTTCCAGGGACAGTTCCCGCGACAGGATGATCCGGCTCAAGCCCTGTTGCTGCCAGAACTCGACACTCGCCCAGTTCACGGTGTTGGCCTGCACCGACAGATGAATCGGCACCTGCGGGAAGTGCCGGCGCACCAGCATGATCAAGCCCGGATCCGACATGATCAGCGCGTCTGGCGCCATGGCGATCACCGGCGCCAGGTCCTTGAGGAAGGTCTTGAGCTTGGCGTTGTGCGGCGCGATGTTCACCACCACGTAAAAACGCTTGCCCTGGGCTTGGGCTTCCTGAATGCCGAGGGCGAGGTTGGCGTGATCGAACTCGTTATTGCGCACCCGCAAGCTGTAGCGCGGCTGGCCGGCGTACACCGCATCGGCGCCGTAAGCGAAGGCATAACGCATGTTTTTCAGGGTGCCGGCAGGGGCGAGCAGTTCGGGGGCAAGAAGAGTCATGGCAGGGGCAGTCGCAAAAACCGTGGAGGGTAAGCGCGTTGCCGGCGGCGTTCATTGATCTGGATCTATGCTTGATGAACAAACGGATGGCACTCGCGCGAACCGTGGCGGACTAAGCAATAAGGACGGCTCTTCATTTCAGGAGTCTGAGTCCCTGCGCACTGACACGGATCGGACATGAACGAAGAAACCGTAAAAAACAAATCACTGGTGGTCTTGCTGGGGCTGGTGACTGCTGCGTTTATCTGGATTTTGTTGCCGTTTTACGGCGCGGTGTTCTGGGCGGTGATCCTCGGGATCCTCTTTGCGCCGATGCAACGTCGACTGCAACTGAAGCTGGGCTGGGAACGCAACCTGACGTCGTTGCTGACGCTGAGTATTTGCCTGCTGATTGCGATCCTGCCGGTAATCGTCCTCGGTTTCTTCCTGGTTCAGGAGGGAGCGACGCTGTACAAAAGCATCGAAAGCGGAGAGCTGGACATTGCGGGGTATGTGTCGCACTTCAAGCACAGCCTGCCGCCGTTCTTTCAGCATTTGCTCGACCGGTTCGGAGTGGGGGAGCTGAACGGGCTGCGGGAAAAAATCATCAAGAGTGCGGTAACGGGCAATGAGTACTTCGCCACCCAGGTATTCAGTTTCGGCCAGGTCACGTTTGATTTTGTGGTGGGCTTTTTCATCATGCTCTACCTGCTGTATTTCTTTCTGCGTGACGGCGCCGAGCTGGCACGCAAAGTTCGCGCGGCCGTGCCGTTGGAGGAACACCAGAAACGTCGGCTGCAACTCAAGTTCAATCGCGTGGTGCGGGCGACGGTGAAGGGCAACCTGCTGGTGGCGATCACGCAGGGCGCGTTGGGTGGTTTGATTTTCTGGTTTCTGGACATTCCGAGCGCATTGCTCTGGGCGGTGCTGATGGCGTTTCTGTCGCTGTTGCCAGCCGTGGGGGCGGGGATCATCTGGGCGCCGGTGGCAGCGTTTTTTTTGCTCAGCGGGGCGATGTGGCAGGGCGTGGTGCTGGGGTTGTACGGGGTTTTTGTGATCGGCCTGGTGGATAACGTGCTGCGACCGATCCTGGTGGGCAAGGACACCAAGATGCCGGATTACCTGATCCTCATCTCGACCCTCGGCGGTCTGGCGATCTTTGGCCTCAACGGCTTCGTCATCGGGCCGCTGATCGCGGCCCTGTTCATGTCGAGCTGGGCCATCTTCATTGAAACCAAACCGAAGGTGCAGTTGCCTTAGGCGCTGAGGCGACCTTGGCCGATGCGTTGCGACAAGGCTTGAGCAGCCGGCAGCGAAGTGAGCGGACCGCTGATCGCTTCACCGTCCTGCATCAGGTACCAGCAGGCGAGCAATCCCAGCTCTCTGAGCGGTGCGGGAACGGCGCTGCCAACAACGGACATGATCTGAACCTGGGACATAAGTACCTCCATCAATCGATGGGGCTACCTTACGGACCCGGCGCTGAAACGGACAATCAACGCTTTCGATAGTCGTCATTGACGCCGATGAGTATTTGCCTCAGTCGACGACCAGATCCAGCATGTGAATCACTTCCTGCTCGTTGAGCAGGCCTTTGCGCACCAGGTTTTCGGCCAACAGCGAAAGGAACTTGGCACTGCGATGGCCTTCCAGGTGCTTGAGTTCGGTCAAGGCGTCGTACACCTTGCTGGAAGTGCACAAACCGACATTGCGGTGCGGGTTTTGCGTGGGCATAAGGTCGTCCTTGTTGTTATCAACCTGTTATTTGCGGACAGATCCCAGCTTGCGGACCTGACATGACATAAATATGACCGTTTGGCGCAAGGCGAGGGCGGGTCGACTCAATCTTGCCAATTTGCGCCGCCGACGCTGTCCCCACAGCGACCTTGACGCGATTTATCCAGACGTTCGCCGACGAACGGTCACAAAAAAGCCCCGCTGTTGAGGCGTAATGCTGTTCACTTAAGTATTTGAGTCTCAGCAAGGCTTCATCGAAAATCCGATGCCAGACCTCTGGCATCGGATTTTTTATGTCTGTTCAACAGGACCTGCTCGACCTCGGCGACCTTTTCAACTTCTGCGATCTGAGCACCTTCACCCAAAACATTCCCATAGAGTGGGTAGCCTCTGCGCTGGATCTTTCCAGTCAGGCCACCATTCGCCGGCGTCGCCTGCCCGCTGATCAAGTGCTTTGGCTGGTACTCGGCATGGCGCTGTTTCGTGACGAGCCGGTTCACGAGGTGGCCAGACGTTTGA
>NZ_JBWKNG010000011.1:201463-236095 GCF_059415465.1 Pseudomonas sp. GW821-FHT10C09 | reverse complement strand
CGCCCTGCTGAACGGGCAGAGCGAATACCAATCGAAAACCAGTTGAGGGCTTCCCCTCAACCATAGAATCTCCCACATTTGTTCTGTGTACACAGTTCCAGTGTGGGAGCGCGCTTGCTCGCGATGGCGGCCTGACAGACACCGCATCTCTCAGGCCTGCTAACATGTCGCGCAATCAACCCTGCCGTGACGACGCCAGCCAATGCCGCCTGTTTCCCGCTCCGCCTCCCAGCCTGAATTGACCGCCCTGTTCGCCTCGGTGCAACAGCACTTCCAGGACGTGATCGTGCCGCTTTGGCAAGGCCCCGGCTGGAATGCCGACATGGCGTTGCCATATGAGGCGCTGGATTCGGAGCATCAGCCGCTGCCGCCTCAACGCTACCGGGCCATGGCCTGCGCACGGCAGTTGTATCTTTTCTCAAGCCTGATCGGCCAGGTGCCGGGCGCCGAAGCGCGTGCCGCCGCGTTGTTCCGCTCCCTGCAACAGCACTTCCACGATGCCGAGCACGGCGGCTGGTTCTACAGCATCGACCCGCAGGGCGCGCCACTCGACCCACGCAAAGACCTCTACACCCACGCGTTCATCCTGTTTGCCTGCGCTCATTACTGGAACAAGGTTCGCGAGCCGCTGGTGGAATCGGTGCTCAATGCAGCGCTGGAAGTGATCGCTCAGCGTTTCGCGACAGGCGACGGCCTGTACGAAGCCAGCCTCGACCGTGACTGGTCCTCGCTTGATTCCGGGCCGCTGCAAAATCCCCTGATGCACTTGGCCGAAGCGTTCCTTGCCACCCTGTCGGTGCGTGAAGACGCCGCCGTGCAGCGTGCGCTCGTCGACTTATGCACAGCCATGCAGAAGCGCTTCATCGACCCGCAACAGAGCGTGTTGATGGAGAAGCCGCTCGGCGCTGTGGATAACTGGTTTGAACCGGGGCATCAGTTCGAATGGTATTTCCTGCTGGAGTCTTCGCCGTTGCTGCGGGGCTCGGCATTACACGCGTCGCTTGATCGTGCATTCACGCTGACCGAGCAGATGGGTGTTGATCCGCAGACGGGCGCCGTGGTGGCGATGCTTGATCTGGAGGGCTCGGCAAAGGATGCCACCCAGCGCATCTGGGCCCAGGCTGAATACCTGCGTGCCCTGACCTTGCGGCCCGATAGCGAGGCTTCTGTGCAGCGTCAATTGCAGGCGCTGCAACAGCGTTTTCTGCATGCGGGTGGCTGGTATGAGTGTCGCGACGAAAAAGGCGAAGTGAGCCGCAAGGACATGCCGTCGACGACGCCTTATCACTTGGCGACCTGCTATCGCGGGCTGGTCGACTTTCTCGGCTAACTGACAGATAGCTTTCGCGAGCAGGCTCGCTCCCACAGGTTCAGAGCAATCCCTGTGGGAGCGAGCCTGCTCGCGAATGGCCGCTACACCGACTTACGCTCGATCGAGAAACCAGCCCAGGTCTGGCTCACCGGCATCAGCTCAAGGCTATTGATGTTGATGTGCGCCGGCGCATTCATCACCCAGAAAATAGTCTCGGCAATATCCTGCGGCTGGATCGGCTCGGCACCCGCATATGTCGCGTTGTAGCGCTCCTGGTCGCCGGCAAAACGCACCAGCGAGAACTCGCTTTCACACAGACCCGGCTCGATGTTGCTAACCCGAACGCCAGTGCCCTGCAGGTCGCAACGCAGGTTCAGCGAGAACTGCTTAACGAACGCCTTGCTCGCGCCATACACGTGGCTGCCCGGATACGGATAGTTGCCGGCGATAGAGCCGAGGTTGACGATGCCGGCACCACGGCCATGGGCAATCAGGCGCGGCAGCAGCAGACGGGTGCTGTACATCAGGCCTTTGATGTTGGTGTCGACCATGGTGTCCCAATCGTCGAGATCGCACTTGGGTGCCGGGTCCACACCGAGCGCCAGGCCAGCGTTGTTGATCAGCCCGCGCAGTTTGGCGAAGGAAGGCGGCAGGTTGGCAATCGCTTCCTCCATGGCTTTGCGATCACGCACATCGAGCACCAGGCCATGCACCTCGGTCTGCTTCGACAAATCGGCGCACAGGGCATTCAGGCGCTCTTCACGACGGCCTGTCAGCACCAGTTTCCAGCCAGCCTCGGCAAAACGGCGGGCACAGGCTTCACCAAAACCGGAGGTCGCGCCGGTAATAAACAGGGTGTTGGACATCGTGTTCTCCTTGCTTCGGCTGACGGGCAGCCCTTGGAATAGAAAATCAGCTGGCAGCATGCCCGGCCTTGCTCACAGCGGCAACCACCGCAAAAGCTGAACAAAAAACAACCAACCCGATGAACGCCTTACGTACCGTGGCTTGCAGCCATGTACGCGCACGTTATCCACAGGCCGGTCCACAGTTTCCGGGGGCAAGTGGAAAAGCTGGAAGCCGCTGTGCACAAGGCTTTGCGGGGAGTTTGGAAAGTTTTTCGCTTGACCCTCGAATGCTCGCGGTGTAGCGCAGGGCATTTTGCACGATTGGTCCTACAGAGCAGCGATGGCGCCAAGCCAGTAACTACGGCCCTCAGCCGAGTCTTTCCAGAGTTTAATCACAGACTTATCCACAGGCTTGCCCTGCCCGTTTCACCTCGCTTTCGCCTCCAATAAAAAGGTTGACAACGACGGTTCCTCCCCTTGCAAAAACGCCTGGTCAAAAAACAACCACCTCGCTACAAGCCACGGATTTAAAGGCGCCCAGCCAGCTACTCCCACGTTATTCACAGCCAGTTCCACAGCAAACGGGGACAAGTCAAAACCGTGACAAAACAACTATTTGCAGCGGCTTTATGTCGCGCTTTCAGAGCTTGTGAATATTGTTTTCCACAATTTCAAAAAAGCACACGGCAACCACCTGTGAGAGCGAGCTTGCTGGCGGTGGCGAAGTGTCAGTCCGAACGATTTTCACTGACCCACCGTCATCGTCGGAACGCCGCCCGGAGCAAGCTCGCTCCCACAGGGAATGGTGGTGAATTTGAGTCTTCAACCAGGCAAACGGATTAACGGGTTATACAAAGCAGATTTGATCTCCGTTTGTCGCTCGCCGACATTACAAATGTCGACGAGCGTTTAAGCATGCAATTTACATTTTACTGAACAGGTTTTTAATTTCCTGTTTAAAACTGGATACTTTTTTCTCTGGGTTTTTCTTGCACAACTCTACAACTTGAGGAAGAACCGTTGCATCAACCGTTGTCTTTTTGAAAGAGCCACCGTTTGAATTTATTGTATCGTCGGTTGTAACCCAAAGCAGTACAGGGGACTGCGCACTCGGAGTCACATCGAGGAATTCCTGACACGTCATATTATCGGCGGTGGTGGATGCAGCATATACGACGCTGACGGAGGAAAGAATCAAGCTAGCCAGCGCCATTTTACAAAGGACTTTATGAGCCATTGTCGACATCTCCAGAGACTTGAGTAATACCTCTTAAACAAAGAAGTAAAACTGCTTGTTTATTCACGCCAAAAATAAATAAATTAGATTCAGCTTTATTACAAGCATATTCCGATTGAGTATAGACGGCCTGGCGCAGTATCAACTTCTATTTTTCTACACGTCTTTCTTAGTCAAACTCGACTATTAATAAATCAATTAGATCTGCGATATCTGTAGTTGCATTTGCTCTTTCCCCAATAAAAAAAACCCGGCGATTGCGCGCCGGGGCTTTTGTTTAACAACGCAGACTCAATGACCGCCGAGATATGCGTTACGCACTTCCTCGTTCACCAGCAGCTCCTTGCCGGTGCCCGTGAGGCGAATCTCGCCGTTGACCATCACGTATGCCCGGTCCGACAGCTTGAGCGCGTGGTTGGCGTTCTGCTCGACCAGGAAGATGGTCATGCCGGTTTTGGCCAGCTCGCGCAATGTCGAGAAGATCTGCTTCACCACAATCGGTGCCAACCCCAGGCTCGGCTCGTCGAGCAACAGCAGTTTCGGCCGGCTCATCAACGCACGGGCGATGGCGAGCATTTGCTGCTCACCGCCGGACATGGTCATCGCCCGCTGGTTGCGCCGCTCTTCAAGTCGCGGGAACAGCTCGAACATGCGTTGCATGTCTTCCTTGGCGTACTTGTCACCGATAGGGATGGTGCCCATCAGCAGGTTTTCCTCGACGGTCATGTCGGGGAACACCCGCCGGCCTTCCGGCGATTGTGCGATACCGTTGGACGCAATGTAGTGCGACGACTTGTGGGTGATGTCCACGCCCTGATAGATGATCTGCCCGTCCGCCGCACGCGGCTGGCCGAAGATCGACATCAGCAGGGTCGACTTGCCGGCACCGTTGGAGCCGATCAGGCTGACGGTTTCACCTTCATTGATGTGCAGCGAGACTTTCTTCAGGGCCTGGATCGGCCCGTAAAACACGTCCAGTTCCTTGAGTTCGAGGATCGGTTGACTCATAACACCACTTCCTCTTCATCAGCGCCCAGGTAGGCCGCAATCACTTTCGGGTCGTTGCGGATCGCGTCGGGGCCGCCCTCGGCGATGACGATGCCGTGGTCCAGCACCACGATGTGGTCGGAAATACTCATCACCATGCCCATGTCGTGTTCGATCAGCACCACGGTCAGATCGTGCTCGTCACGCAGCAGCCGGATCATCGCGCTCAGTGCTTCGGTTTCCTGAGGGTTGAGGCCGGCGGCCGGTTCGTCGAGGCAGATGATCTGCGGACGGGTGCACATGGCCCGGGCGATTTCCAGACGGCGTTGTTGGCCGTAGGACAGTTCGCCGGCGAGGCGGTTGGCGCAATCCACCAGGTCCACCACTTCCAGCCAGTAGAAGGCATGGTCCAGCGCATCACTTTCAGCCTTGCGGTAGCCCTTGGTGTTGAGGATGCCGGCCAGCATGCTGCGGTTGACCCACATGTGTTGGGCCACCAGCAGGTTTTCCAGCACCGACATTTCCTTGAACAGGCGAATGTTCTGGAAGGTCCGCGCCAGGCCGGCCCGGTTCACCAGGTGAGTGCCGCCGAACATCTTGTAGTACATCCGGCTGGCGAAGGATGCCGGCGAGACGAAGTCGGTCGGTTTGAACGACTCGCCCAGCAGCTTGATGACGTTGGTTTTTTCCCCTCGCACGCTGAGTTCGATCTTGCCGCCGGACGCTTTATAGAATCCGGTCAGGCAGTTGAACACCGTGGTTTTGCCGGCGCCGTTAGGACCGATCAGGGCGAAGATCGAATTGCGTTTGACCTGCAGGCTGACATCATTCAATGCCTTGATGCCGCCAAAGTGCATCATCAGCTTCTCGACCGAGAGTACGACTTCGCTCATGGCGCTACTCCTTTACGCGGGGTCACACCGGTACGGCTGATCCGAATCAGGCCGCGCGGTCGCCAGATCATCATCAACACCATCAGGATGCCGAACAGCAGCACGCGGTATTCCGCGAAGCCGCGCAGCAGTTCCGGGGCGACGGTCAGCACGAAGGCTGCAATCACCACGCCGATGGTCGAGCCCATGCCGCCGAGTACCACGATGGCGAGGATCAGGGCCGATTCAAAGAAGGTAAACGAGGTCGGGTTGACGAAGCCTTGATAGGTGGCGAAGAACACGCCAGCCAGACCGGCCGTCGATGCGCCGATGGTGAAGGCCGAGAGTTTCACCAGCACGTGGTTCAGGCCCATGGAGCGGCAGGCGATTTCGTCTTCACGCAAGGCTTCCCAGGCGCGGCCAACCGGCATACGGGTCAAGCGATGCTTGATGTACAACACCGCCAGCACAACCATGAACAACACCGCGTATATGAAGTAGTACTTCACGTCGGGGTTGTAAGCAATGCCGAAGAACTCGTGGAACGGTATGCCACCGTCTTTCGCCCGTTTGCCGAACTCCAGACCGAAGAACGTTGGCAGCGGTGCCGGCATGCCGTTCGGGCCACCGGTCAGCGACAGCCAGTTGTTGAGGATCAAACGGATGATTTCACCGAACCCCAGGGTCACGATCGCCAGGTAGTCACCGTGCAGACGCAACACCGGGAAGCCGAGGATGCAACCGGCAAGCCCGGCAGTGATTGCCGCCAGCGGCAGCACCGTCCAGAAGCCCAGGCCGAGATACTGGTAACCGAGCGCCAGGCCATAGGCGCCGATGGCGTAGAACGCCACGTAACCCAGGTCGAGCAAGCCGGCCAGGCCGACCACGATGTTCAGTCCCAGACCGAGCAGCACGTAGATCAACCCGAGGATGACCACGCCCAGCAGGTAGGAGTTGGAGAAAAACGGAAACACCACGGCAATGACGATCATCAGCGGGATGATCCAGCGCAACCGGGATTTGTAATCGGGCGGCAGTACATGAACCCCGGAGCCGGTGGTTTCAAACCCTTCGAGAATTTTCAGACCCTTGGGTGTTTGCAGGAACAGGCTCAGGGCAAAACGGCCCGCCATGACGATGGCGACAATCCACGCCACCCGTGTTGGTTGCAGGTTGAAGCCATAGCCGTCGAGGACAATGCCGACAATCGGACCAAACACGATGAGCGCTACAAGGCCGGCAAGAATCGCGTCAACCAGGCTTCTTTTGATATCAATGGTTTTTTTAGTGGTTGAAGACATCGCTTACACCTTCGACACAAGAGGACGGCCGAGCAGGCCTTGAGGCCGAAAGACCAGAACGAGAACGAGCAGCGAGAAGCTGAAAACGTCTTTGTAGTCCGAGTTGACCAGACCAGAGAACAGCGACTCGGAAATCCCGAGAATGATCCCGCCGAGCATCGCACCCGGCAACGAGCCGATCCCGCCGAGTACCGCTGCGGTGAACGCTTTGATGCCGATGACGAAACCTGCGTAGAAGTCGAACGTGCCGTAGTTCATGGTGATCAGTACGCCGGCCAGGGCCGCCATCGCTGCACCGATGATGAACACGTAGGAAATCACGCGGTCGGTGTTGATCCCCAGGATCGAGGCCATCTTGCGGTCTTGCTGGGTCGCACGGCACATGCGGCCGAGCTTGGTGTACTTGATGACGTAGGTCAGCAGGCCCATCCCGACAAACGCGGCGACCAGAATGAAGATCTTGGTGTAGGTGAGCTGGACGAAGCCAGTGCCGACTTCAACGCGCCATGCACCGGTCAGTAGCGTCGGAACACCTTGCTGGCGGGCGCCCTGGGCGATCTGTGCATAGTTTTGCAGGATCAGGGAAATACCGATGGCGCTGATCAGCGGTGCCAGTCGGGTGGAGTTGCGCAGCGGTTTATAGGCGACGCGCTCGATGACCCAGCCATACACCGCCGTGACAACGATGGTGAAGACCAGTGTGCCGAGCATCAGCAGAGGGAAGGATTCAATACCGAAGTACGCCAGCAGAGCCAGACTGATTGCCGCCAGGTAAGCAGAAATCATGTAAACCTCGCCATGGGCGAAGTTGATCATGCCAATGATGCCATAGACCATTGTGTAGCCGATGGCGATCAGGCCATAGACCGACCCGAGGGTCAGACCGTTGACCAGTTGCTGCAGGAAAATACCATCCATAACGCAATCTCACGCATTTGAGAGACTGCACAGAAGCCGGGTGCGACGGACCGGGGTTCAGCCGCCGACGCAAACCGGTTGTGTGCAGCTCTACGAGAAAAGACAGGTACTGCACGGACATGTTCTTTGATTGCCCGGCGCACAAGGCGCCGGGCAATCAGCAAGTCATATCACTTCTGTTTTTCCAGCTGGTGGTATTTGCCGTCCTTGTCCCACTGGTAAACCACGTAGTCGGAGATTTTCAGGTCGCCCTTGGCGTCCCAGGTCTTCTCGCCCATCACGGTTTTGACCGGGTGCGATTTCAGCCATTTGGCAGCGTCTTCGCCCTTGTTGGACTTGGCGCCATTGAAGGCAGCGGCCAGGGTCTGGACCGAAGCGTAGGCGTAGAGGGTGTAGCCTTCAGGCTCGGTACCGGCCTTGCGGAAAGCGTCTACCACGGTCTTGCTGTCTGGCAGCAGGCGTGGGTCGGCGCCGAAGGTCATCAGCACGCCGTCGACGTATTGTGGACCGCCAGCGGTGGTCACCAGTTCGTCGGTCACGATGCCGTCATCGGACATGAATTTCACGTCTTTCAGGCCTTCGGTACGCAGCTGTTTAACCAGTGGACCAGCCTCTGGGTGCAGGCCGCCGAAGTAGACCACGTCGGCACCGGCCGCACGGATCTTGGTGACCACGGCGCTGAAGTCTTTCTCGCCACGGGTCAGGCCTTCATACAGCACAGGTGTTACGCCGCGCTTGACCAGTTGAGCCTTGGTGGCATCAGCCAGGCCTTGGCCGTAAGTGTCCTTGTCGTGCAGCACGGCAACTTTTTTGCCCTTGAGCACGTCGACGATGTAGTCGCCGGCCACGATGCCTTGCTGGTCGTCACGCCCACACATACGGAACATGGCGCTCAGGCCGCGCTCGGTAACAGCCGGGTTGGTGGAACCTGGGGTGATTGCAATGATGCCCGCTTCGTCATAGATCTCGGAGGCCGGGATGGTCGACGAGGAGCAGAAGTGACCGACCACGCCAGCCACTTTCTGGTTGGTCAGGTCCTTGGCGACCGTCACAGCCTGTTTCGGTTCGCAGGCGTCATCGCCCTTCACCAGTACGATTTTTTCCCCGTTAACGCCGCCCGCCGCGTTCACCGCGTCGGCTGCAGCCTGTGCACCCTTCATGTATTGCTCGCCAAATGCCGCGTTGGCGCCTGTCATCGGGCCCGCCACACCGATTTTCACATCAGCCTGTGCAAACGCAGAAACACCCAACGCAGCTGCCACTGCGAGGGCCAGAAAGCCTTTCTTGTAAAACGTCTGGGACATGAGGTGGTGCTCCAAGGTTTTTTTTTAGTTGGCACTGCGATTTCACTGATTGCTCAGAGCAAGGGCCGTGCCATCGGTTTTTTATTCTGAAAAAAGTCGCTGCATTATTGTTTTTACGACTGTTTTGTTCCCATTTTCATTGGGCGTGCAACCGTCTAAACCGCGGAAGGTGAAACCATTTATTTTTAAAGGCGCAACCCGCATGCGCCATCATTGCAACCGCGGCGTTAAACGACGTGCAACCAGCCTGTAACAACGTGCGTCACCGAAGTGCACACTGCTGGTGCGGGACTGCTACAACCCGCACCATTACAGGCTAGTCGCTGCGCCGAAAAGCGCCGCTTCCAGCAACAAATTTCAACAATCAGATGACGATCCGCAAGCACTGGCCTGCGTGATACAGCGAGAATCCAGCCTCGTACAGACAACTGCGCAACCCTACGCCCGCCAGGGGCTGCATCGGCGCGAACGGAATCGGTAGCGCTTGAGGATTTCCGTTACACAGATAATCGGCAAAAGCTTTGCCGACGACTGTCCCCGTGGTCACGCCCCGGCCGTTGTAACCGGTGACTGCCACCAAACCGGGCGCCGGCTCGAACAGACGCATCAAATGATCGGGGGTGAACGCGATGCAGCCGGTCCACGTGCACTCCCACTCCACCGGTTTGAGGTAGGGGAAATAGTGCTGCTGAACACGGTCCGCCCAGGCTTTCAGGAACCAGGCCGGTTTCTGATTGCCATTACCAAGACTGCCGAGCAACAGGCGCCCGTCCTTGTCGCGACGAATGCTGCTGAGCACCTGACGGGTGTCCCAGGAGCCCTGGCCCCCGGGCAGAATCTGTTGCGCGGCGTCTTCGGTCAGCGGGACCGAGGCCACCTGGTAGTAGTAACCGGGGAAGAAATTGCGCCGCAGCTCTGTCCAGTCGCCTTCGGTGTAAGCGTTGGAGGCGATGACGACTTTCTCGGCCATGACCGAACCCTGTGCGGTTTGCACCGACCAGCGCTGGCCCTGGCGTTCGAGACGAGTCACCGGGGAATGATCGAACAACTGACCGCCCAGACTGATGGCCGCTTTGGCCAGCCCGGTGGTATAGGCCATCGGATTGAGGGTGCCGGCACGTCGATCGAGCAAGGCGGCGGCGATTTTCTTGGTGCCCGTCGCCTGCTCGCAGGCCTGGCCGGTCAACAGTTCGACCGGCGCCCCGCGACGTTTCCACTGTTCTTCACGACTGCGCAAATCCGCTTCGCCACGGGCGTTGTGCGCCATGTGCAGCGTGCCTTCGCGGCGCAACTGGCAATCGATGTTGTATTTGTCCACAAGGCTGAACACCAGGGACGGTGCCGCGCCGAGCATGCGATTGAGCTGGCTGCCCACCGCTTCGCCGAACCCGGCTTCGATGTCGTCCGGTGGAATCCACATGCCGGCATTGACCAGGCCGACATTGCGCCCTGAGCCACCATGACCGGCGCGATGAGCTTCCAGCACACACACCGATTTACCTTGTTCCAGCAGATGCACTGCCGCCGACAAACCGGTGAACCCGGCGCCGATGACGCAGACATCGACTGTCACTTCACCCTTGAGCGCCGCGTTGTCGGGCCTTTGCGGCGTCAGTTTTTCCCACAGACACTCTTCGCGTAACGGCATTGCCAGACTCCAACAGAAACCTAACCAACACACACTTTTAACTGTGGAGAGAATTATGTGGTGAGGGGGCTTGCCCCCGTTCGGCTGCGAAGCAGTCGTAAAACCATTGCATTCGGTGTACTTGATACACCGGGATCGCAGGTTTTAGGGCCGCTTCGCAGCCCAACGGGGGCAAGCCCCCTCGCCACAAGGGCTCACTCCCACAGGGGGTTATCACCGACTTGAGAGTTAGTCGAAGGTGATGCCCTGAGCCAATGGCAATTCCAGCGAGTAGTTCACGGTGTTGGTCTGGCGACGCATGTAGCCGCGCCATGCATCGGAGCCCGATTCACGACCACCGCCGGTTTCTTTCTCGCCACCAAACGCGCCACCGATTTCAGCACCGCTCGGGCCGATGTTGACGTTGGCGATGCCGCAGTCGCTGCCGACCGCCGACATGAATTGTTCGGCTTCACGCACGTCGGTGGTGAAGATGCACGAGGACAGGCCTTGTGGCACGGCGTTGTTCAGGCGCAGGGCCTCGTCGAAATCCTTGTAACCGATCACGTACAGGATCGGCGCGAAAGTTTCGTGGCACACCACGTCACTTTGCTCCGGCATTTCAACAATGGCCGGTGCGACGTAGTAAGCGTTAGGGAATTTGTCTTCCAGTTGGCGCTTGCCGCCGAACACCCGGCCGCCTTCGCTCAACGCCTGCTCCAGCGCGTCCTGCATGTTTTCGAAACTTTGTTTGTCGATCAGCGGGCCGATCAAATTGCCTTCCAGCGGATGGCCGATGCGCACTTTGGAATACGCGGCTTTCAGGCGGGTGACGATTTCTTCCTTCACCGATTCGTGCGCAATCAGACGACGCAAGGTGGTGCAGCGTTGACCGGCAGTGCCGACGGCGCTGAACAGGATGGCGCGAACGGCCATGTCCAGGTCGGCGCTTGGGCCGAGGATCATCGCGTTGTTGCCGCCCAGTTCCAGAATGCTGCGAGCGAAACGCGCGGCGATTTTCGGTGCCACTTCGCGGCCCATGCGGGTGCTGCCGGTGGCGCTGATCAGTGCGACACGCGGGTCATCGACCAGCGCTTCGCCAGCGTCGCGGCCGCCGATGATCACTTGGCTCAGGTGCGGTGGTGCATCGCTGAAGTTTTTCAGGACGCGGTCGAACAGCGCTTGGCAGGCCAGCGCGGTCAGTGGGGTTTTTTCGGACGGTTTCCAGATCACCGGGTTGCCGCAGACCAGCGCCAGCGTGGTGTTCCAGGCCCACACCGCGACCGGGAAGTTGAACGCACTGATCACGCCGACAACGCCCAGCGGGTGCCAGGTTTCGCGCATGTGGTGGCCAGGACGCTCGGAAGCGATGGTCAAACCGTACAGCTGACGGGACAGACCGACGGCGAAATCGCAGATGTCGATCATTTCCTGAACTTCACCCAGGCCTTCCTGAGTGATCTTGCCGGCTTCCCAGGAAACCAGTTCGCCGAGGTCAGCCTTGTATTCGCGCAGGATGTCGCCCAGTTGGCGTACCAGTTCACCACGGCGAGGCGCCGGGACCTTGCGCCACAATTCGAACGCATGATCGGCACGACTGATGTGCTGCTCGACTTCAGCAGCGCCTTCCCAGTTCACGGCAGCGATCTGGCTGCCATCGATCGGCGAATGCACCGGCACTTTGCCGTTCTGGTACAGGGCCGGGTTTACACCAAGACGATCAAGCAATGCGGCAACCATGGGTCACTCCTCAAGCGAAAAACACAAAGGGTGCAGCCGGAAAAATCACGGCTGATCAGACCTGTAGTTTTAGCTCCCCGGAGGTTACCCAACAAACGACCTTTAAGAGAGATATCATTCCGTTTATTCATGCTGCGAATTGCTGGTAAGAAAGAAACAAGAAAAAGGACTACCCATGCTGAATAAACGTTACCTGCCGTCGATCACAGCACTGCAGTGTTTCGAGGCCGTGACCCGGCATTTGAGCTTCACCCGGGCCGCCGAAGAGCTGAACCTGACCCAGAGCGCGGTCAGTAAACAGGTCGCGCAACTTGAAGAATTGTTGCAGCACTTGTTGTTCCGCCGTGTGCGCCGACGCCTGCAAATGACTCCGGCCGGTGATTTGTACTTGGTGGAAGTACGAAAAATCCTCACTCAGGTCGAGATGTCGACCCATTACCTGCGTTCCTACGGCGGTGAAACTGAAGTCTTGCGCGTCTCTACCCCACCGACCTTCGGTGCACGCTGGCTGGTGCCCCGCCTGAAAGGCTGGCGCCTGCGCCATCCGTCGATCCATCTGGACCTGTGCAGCGAACAGGAAGCCGACGATTTGTTGCAAGGTCGCAGCGATCTGGCGTTCTACTTCGGCCAAGGCTCACGGCCCGGCACCGAATGCCTGAAGCTGTTCGGCGAGGAACTGGTGCCGGTTTGCGCACCGGGCAGCCTCCCCGACAAGCCGTTCACTGACCCGACGCAACTCACCGACCTGGTCCTGCTGCAAAACGCTTCCCGCCCGCAGGCCTGGCACGACTGGTTCGACAGTCAGGGCTACCACACCGAGCACAGCTACCACGGCCCGCGCTTTGAAACCTTTTACATGTGCATCCGCGCCGCCCAGGTCGGCTGCGGTGTAGCGCTGCTGCCAAGGTTTCTGGTGGAAGAGGAATTGGCCGACGGCAAATTGGTCATCCCCTGGAAACACGCGATGCCGAGCACGGATGCCTATTACCTGGCGTATCCCGAGCATTCGGCGGAAGTGCCCAAGGTGCGCGATTTTGTGAAATGGATGCTGGAGCAGATTGATAGCCCGGACGGGGCACAAATCTAAAGTTTCACTCAAACCCTGTGGGAGCGAGCCTGCTCGCGAAAGCGGTCTGTCAGTCATGCAGATGTTGAATGTGCCGACGCTTTCGCGAGCAGGCTCGCTCCCACAGGGATCTGCGTTGTCCAAAAAATCGCTGGCAATCCCTGCCACTGATATGCGCCACTACCCCCATTCAATGCGGAGATCCCCGTTATGAGCGAGAGCGTGTTTGGCGATCGCATCGTGCAGAACCTGCTCGACACCGACTTCTACAAACTGACGATGATGCAGGCGGTGCTGCACAACTACCCGAACGTCGAAGTCGAATGGGAGTTTCGTTGCCGCAACAGTGAAGATTTGCGCCCCTACCTGGCCGAGATCCGTTTCCAGATCGAGCGTCTTGCCGAGTTGAGCCTGAGCCCTGATCAATTGGGTTTTCTGGAGCGCATCAGTTTTCTGAAGCCGGATTTCCTGCGGTTTCTCGGGTTGTTCCGCTTCAACCTGCGCTACATCCACACCGGCATCGAAAACGGCGAGTTGTTCATCCGCCTGCGCGGGCCGTGGCTGCATGTGATTCTGTTCGAAGTGCCGCTGCTGGCGATTGTCAGTGAAGTGCGCAACCGCTATCGCTACCGGGAAATCGTCCTGGAACAGGCGCGCGAACAGTTGTACCGCAAATTCGACTGGCTGGCCGCCAACGCCAGCAGCGACGAATTGTCCGAGTTGCAGGTCGCCGATTTCGGCACACGTCGTCGCTTTTCGTACCGCGTACAGGAAGAAGTGGTGAACGTGCTCAAGCACGACTTCCCCGGGCGCTTCGTCGGCACCAGCAACGTCCACCTGTCCCGGGAACTGGACATGAAACCGCTGGGCACCATGGCCCACGAATGGATCATGGCCCACCAGCAACTGGGGCCGCGGCTGATCGACAGTCAAATTGCCGCGCTCGACTGCTGGGTGCGCGAGTACCGTGGCCTGCTGGGGATTGCCCTGACTGACTGCATCACCATGGATGCGTTCCTCGGTGATTTCGATCTGTTTTTCGCCAAGCTTTTCGACGGCCTGCGCCACGATTCGGGTGATCCGGTGGTATGGGCGGAAAAGGCCATCGCCCACTATCACAAACTCGGCATCGACCCGATGAGCAAGACGCTGACATTCTCCGACAGCCTGACGCTGCCCAAGGCGCAGGAGATATTCCGCGCGCTGCGGGGCCGGATCAATGTCAGCTTTGGCATCGGCACTCACCTGACCTGTGATATTCCGGGTGTCGAACCGATGAGCATCGTGCTTAAAATGACGGCCTGCAACGGCCAGCCCGTGGCAAAGATTTCTGATGAGCCTGGCAAGACTCACTGTAAAGACCCGAATTTCGTCGCCTATTTGCGACACGTGTTCAAAGTACCTGCCGCCCTTTCAAGCACATCTAGCAAGGAGTGAATTCATGCAAGCCGTACAGCGTGAGATTGCTGAGCAGCTCAATGTTCAACCACCGTTTGCCGACGAAGCCGCCCTTGAGGCAGAAGTCGCCCGGCGGGTGAGTTTCATTCAGGATTGCCTGGTCAATTCCGGGCTCAAGACCCTGGTGCTGGGCATCAGCGGTGGCGTCGACTCCCTGACCGCCGGCCTGCTGGCCCAACGCGCGATGCGCGAACTGCGTCAGCGCACCGGCGACAAGAGTTACAAATTCATCGCCGTGCGTTTGCCATATGAGACTCAGTTCGATGAACACGACGCTCAGGCCTCGGTGGATTTCATCGCCCCGGACGAACGCCACACCGTGAACATCGGTCCGGCGGTCAAATCCCTGGCCAATGAAGTCGCGGCCTTCGAAGGCAAGCACGCGGTCTCGGTGGATTTCGTGCTTGGCAACACCAAGGCGCGCATGCGCATGGTCGCTCAGTACACCATCGCCGGCGCGGCCCATGGCCTGGTGATCGGCACCGACCATGCGGCGGAAGCGGTGATGGGTTTCTTCACCAAGTTCGGTGATGGCGCCTGCGACCTGGCACCGTTGAGTGGGCTGGTGAAGAATCAGGTTCGCAATATTGCTCGCAGCTTTGGTGCGCCGGAATCGCTGGTGGAGAAAATCCCTACAGCTGATCTGGAAGACCTGTCGCCGGGCAAGCCGGACGAAGCGTCCCACGGCGTGACCTATGCCGAGATTGATGCGTTCCTGCACGGTGAGCCGGTGCGTGAGGAAGCGTTCAAGATCATTTGCGAGACTTACAAGAAGACGCATCACAAGCGGGTGATGCCGTTTGCGCCTTGAGTCTGTGGCGCCAGTGATGACGCCTTCGCAAGCAGGCTCACTCCCACAGGTATTGCGCTGCCCTTGTGGGAGCGAGCCTGCTCGCGAAGAACGATGACCCGGTCAAATGCCGGGCACAAAAAAAGCGTCCCACGTGGACGCTTTTTTTATGAGCTCGATTTACTTCAGCGTTACGGTGCCTTTCATCATCGAGATGTGGCCTGGGAACGAGCAGAAGAAGCCGTAGCTTTCGCCCGCCGCCAGCTTCGACACGTCGAAGGTCACCGAATCCGTTTCGCCAGCACCAATGATTTTGGTGTGGGCGATGATGCGCTCGTCACCTTCTTTCAGGTAGTTCTTGTCGATACCGGCAGCCAGGCCGTCGGTGGCGATCGGCTGCATGTCAGCTGTTTTACTCAGCACCCAGTTATGGCCCATCACGTTCTTCGGCAGGCTGCCGGAGTGTTTCAGATCCACGGTGAACGTCTTGCAGCTCTTGTCGATGCTGATGCCCTTGGTATCGAAGGACATCTGGTCCGTGGAGTCGACGGTGACCTTGCATTCAGCAGCCATCAATTGACTGCTGGCCAGTGTCAGCAGGGATACCGCAACAAGTTTGGCAAACATGGTGAATCTCCAAGGCAGGGTTAACGAAAAGTGCGAATGGACAGAAGACTGCCTGAAAACTTCGCAAGTTCCTATGACTTGAATCAAAAATTGTATACAACTTTAGCGCTATGACACCTATCGAAACAATCTACCAGCCAGGCGTCTGGCCCGGCCCTATCATCAGGCCATCGTCCTCTACCTGGAGCGCCTGTCATGTCCTTGAATAGCCTGTTGTGCAGTTTGCTTGCCGCCTACGCCTGTGGTGCCAGCGGCACCTATGAAACACCTCGGCGCGAGGTTTAACCCTTGGAGCGTAGCTGACCTGCCTTTACTCTGTGGTCATCCCGACCCTGGAGAAACGCATGTCTTTGAAGTCTGTTTGTGTATTTTGCGGCGCCAGCACCGGCACCCACCCCGCCTATCGTGAAGCGGCGGTTGCCTTGGGACGCGCCTTGGCCAAACGCAATCTGACCCTGGTCTATGGCGGCGGCGCCGTCGGCCTGATGGGGATTGTGGCCGATGCGGCACTCGCGGCCGGCGGTGAAGTGATCGGGATCATCCCGCAAAGCCTCAAGGACAAGGAAATCGGCCACAGCGGCCTGACGCGCCTGGAAGTGGTCGACGGCATGCATGCGCGCAAGGCGCGGATGGCTGAACTCAGCGACGCGTTTATCGCGCTGCCCGGTGGCCTCGGCACGCTGGAAGAACTGTTCGAAGTCTGGACCTGGGGCCAGCTCGGCTATCACGGCAAGCCGCTCGGCCTGCTGGAAGTGAACGGTTTCTACAGCAAATTGACCGGTTTTCTTGATCATATCGTCGGCGAAGGCTTCGTTCGCGCACCGCACCGTGACATGCTGCAAGTGAGCGAATCACCGCAAACCCTGCTCGATGCCCTGGACGCCTGGCAACCGTCGGTCCTGCCAAAATGGACCGATCAAAAACCCAGCTAACGGCTCGGCACCGATACAGGGCAGAATATGCGCCGCTCAACCTCACCTTCGACCCCAGAGGATCGCCCATGGCTAAACCTAATTATTCCTTCGCCAAACGTCAGAGAGACTTGGCCAAGGAGCAGAAGAAAGAGGAAAAGCTTCAGCGCAAGAAAGCTACAGCTGAAGAAGAAGCAGCAGCACTGAACCCGGATGCCGAAGGCGAAGTGGCTACAGACGAAACTGAAGCACCGAAAGATCAGGCGCCCGACGCCTGAGACCCTCAGGGCCGGATGATCTGATCAGGCCCACCGGATCTGTGTCCAGGGTCAGCAGTTACTTTTGCTGACCCTCACAGTCCCCTCTGAAATACCCCAATCCCAAGAACACACTCCTACAGGGGATTTGCGTTAATCCAGTGGCATCACGGTGACGCGCACTTCCGGGTCATGAGTACCGCCCCCCAGAATCACCCCACGCAACGGCGAGACATCGGAGAAATCCCGGCCCCAGGCCAGAGTGATGTGCTCAAGTGCCGGCTGAACGTTGTTGGTCGGGTCGAAATCGACCCAGCCCAGCACCGGGCAAAACACCGAGACCCAGGCGTGGGACGCATCCGCGCCGATCAATCGCGGCTGGCCGGGCGGTGGCTGAGTCAGCAGGTAACCACTGATATAGCGCGCCGCCAGACCCCGGGAACGCACGCACGCGAGCATCAGGTGGGCGAAGTCCTGACAGACCCCGCGTCGGCGCTCCAGCACTTCCACCAACGGCGTCGCCACTTGGGTCGCTTCGGCGTCGAAGGTGAATTCGCTGAAGATTTTCTCCATCAGTGCCTGCACACCCCACAGCAACGGCCGCCCCGCCGGAAAACAGCTCTCGGAGAACTCGACAAAATTGCGCTTCAAATGCACGTAAGGCGATTCGAACCGATAACGACAGGCTTCCAGTATGTCGGGTGACAGCGGCTGGCTGCTGTAGGTCAACGCATGGCGGGTGTCTTCCCAGGGCGGCGACTGATTGAAGTCGAGCTCGGGTCGGGGCAAGACCTCCACTGTCAGGCTGGCATTGACCAGCAATTCATCGTGCGGACGCTCAAAGGCCAGGCGTGTGAGCGGATTGCCAAACACATCCAGCTCATCCCGGCGCGTGGTCGGGTCGGGACTGATCTGCAATTGCCTGGCCGTGCAACGCTGCCAGGCGCAGGGCCGTGGCCAGAGATGCGCGAGTTGCTGGGCCAATGAGACCGGGCTGTCATAGTGATAATGGGTGTCGTGGAAAATCTGGTAGTGGGCACTCATCAGACGGACACCGTACGCTGGCTGACATCATCAACATGGGCGAAATGGCGCAGGGCCAGGCGATCCGACACTTGGCCACTGGCGTCGGCAATCTCTTGCAGCATATCGGCCAGCCCATCGAGCGCAGCGCGAACGCTGGCTTCGCCGAACAAGGCGTTTTCCAGGCAGCCCAGATCGAACTGTGCCAGCCGCTCCACCAACCGCGGCAAACCGGCTTCGCGTGGCACGCCAAAGTCGTCATTCAAGCGTTTCAGGGTCCGCGTCACCAGCTTCAACTGGAACAGCACGGCGTGAGGGTTCTGCTCATCGAGCAGCAACAAATCGAGCACCGGCAGCAATTGCGCCACCGCCAGATACCGCGAACGGTAGGTGATGCTGCTGTTGCCCAACTCCAGCAGCCATTCCAGCCCGGCCTGGTCGAAGGCCCCAGCCCCGCGTAGAAACGCGGCCAGACTGGCGCTAAGAAATTGCAGGCGCTCGATCCGTCGTCCAATCATCAGGAAACGCCAGCCTTCGTCGCGAGTCATGTCGTCCAGGGCGAAACCTGACAGCGCCGCCAGCGACATTACCAGGCGGTTGAGGAAATCCAGTAGCTCGCCAAAGTCAGGCTCTTCGGTTTCCAGTTCCATGGCCTCGCGCTGCAACTCCACCAGCGCCTGCCAGTTTTCCCGCGAGAGTTTGCCGCGCACTTGCGAGGCCGCCCACTGCAAGCGTTGCAGGTTGGAGCGCAGGCTGAATGGCCAATCGTCACCGAGCAAGGCGGCCAACAAACGCTCCGGCAACTCGCCTTCATCGGGCAACAGGTTCAGCCGTTCACCGAGATCTACGGCGGCCTGCAAGGCCTGTGGATCATCGCCGTCCACGTAGCGCGCCAGCATGATCCGCAGCAGTCGCGCGCTGTCATCGCAACGCTCGCAATAGCGGCCGAACCAGAACAGGTTTTCCACCACCCGCGAAGGCAGATAAGGGTCTCGCCTTACCAGGTCATGCACACCAATCGTACGCTGGGTTTTCCATTGCTCGCCGCTGGGCGGACGATCCCCCAGTACCCACGTGTCCTTGCTTGCACCGCCGCGCTGCATCGACACCACTTCGGCGTCTGCCTCTGCCGCCACGCGGGTCAGGCCGCCCGGTAAAACCCGGTAGCCGTCATGGCTGGCCACGGCGTAGACGCGCATACCGATGGCCCTCGGTTGCAATTGACCGTCCTCGGCCTGCCAGATCGGCGCCTGGGACAGTTGGGCCATTTCTTGCGCCACATAGGCATAAGGCCGTGCCTGCATGCGCTCGGCCAGGACCTGACGCTGTTTTTCACTCAGATCACGGCCAAACACAGGCGCGAAGCTTTGTGACGGGAAGGCCGGTTTTATCAACAATTCCGGCAGTTTTTCCAGCGCCTGAGCCAGCACAGGCGCCTCGCCGCACCACCAGGTCGCGATGGACGGCAGGATCAGTTCTTCGCCGAACAGGAACTGGTTGATCTTCGGCAGAAAGCCCAGCAGTCCCGGCGACTCCAGCACGCCGCTGCCAAGGGCATTGGCCACCAATACCCGTCCCCGTCGCACGGCTTCGAGCAGCCCCGGCACGCCCAGTGCCGAATCAGTGCGCAGTTCCAGCGGATCGCAGAAGTCATCGTCGAGCCGACGCATGATCGCGTGGACCCGGCGCAAGCCGCTCAGGGTTTTCAGGTAGACCGTGGCATCGCGCACCGTGAGGTCGCCGCCCTCCACCAGCGGGTAACCGAGCTGTCGCGCCAGGTACAGGTGTTCGAAATAGCTTTCGTTGAAGCGTCCCGGCGTCAGCAACACGATCAGCGGCGCTTCGTCATCGCGAGGCGCTTGCCGAGCCAGGGTTTCCTGAAGCGTGCGGAAGAACCCGGCCAGATGCTGCACTTTCAAATCGCGATACAGCTCGGGAAATGCCCGGGACACGATAGTGCGGTTTTCCAGGGCGTAACCGGCACCGGACGGCGCTTGAGTCCGGTCTGCGGTGACCCACCAGCGGCCATCGGGCGTGCGCGCCAGGTCGACGGCGTACAGATGCAGAAAAGCCCCGTCGGGCGGCGCAATACCCTGACAGGGCCAGAGGAAGTTGTTGTGACCGAACACCAGTTCTGCCGGCAACAGACCTTCGGCGATCAAGCGTTGCGGGCCGTACAGGTCCGCCAGCACCGCGTTCAACAGGCGCGCCCGTTGAGCGATCCCTGCCGATAACTGCGCCCATTCATCCGCCGCAATCACATGCGGCAACAGATCCAGCTCCCACGGTCGGTCCGCGCCTTTGGGATCGGCATAAACGTTGTAGGTCACGCCGTTTTCCTGGATCTGCCGGGTCAGCAAGGCCTGACGCTGCACCAATTGCGCAGGCGTGCTGCGTTGCAATTGGTCGATCAGCCGACGCCAGTGCGGGCGTACAGCGCCGCTGTCGTCGAGCAGTTCGTGATAAGTGCCCGCCGTCAGCGGGTAGCGGTCAAGCAGGTCAGGCATGGAAAGCTCGGCAGACAGCAAAGAACGGTCAGACTAACGCACGCTCATGACACCCGGATAGACGAAAAATCCGAGCGTCGCGTACGACTTAGAAGCGTCGTAAATCGAGCGTCATCGGCAGCTCGTCGTTGATTTCCACAGTCGGCACCGGCAGTTTCCCCGGCGTATGGCCGATGCGGAAAAACCGCGCCATTCGCCGGCTCTCGGCCTCATTGGCGTTCACCGGCAAGCTGTCGTAGTTGCGCCCGCCCGGATGGGCCACGTGGTACTGGCAGCCGCCCAGCGAACGTTGCATCCAGGTGTCGAGCAGATCGAACACCAGCGGCGCATGGACCGGGATGGTCGGTTGCAAACAGTTGGCCGGTTGCCAGGCGCGAAAACGCACGCCGGCGACAAACTCGCCAACCCGGCCGGTGGGTTGCAACGGCACCGGAATGCCATTGCAGGTCAGCAGGTAACGTTGCGGTGGCAGGCCGGTGAGCTTGACTTGCAAGCGCTCCAGCGACGAGTCCACATAGCGCACCGTACCGCCGACCGCGCCCTCCTCGCCCAGCACATGCCACGGCTCCAGCGCCTGACGCAGTTGCAGTTCGATGCCGCTGACCGCGTAATCACCGACCTTGGGAAAACGGAACTCCAGATGCGCGGCAAACCACTCGGCCCGCACCGGATAACCAGCCGCATTCAGGTCGACAATGACGTCAGCGAAATCCTGTTCGATAAAGTGCGGCAACAGGAACCGGTCGTGCAGCTCCGTGCCCCAGCGCGCCAGCTTCGGCGGCGCATACGGCTCACGCCAGAACCGTGCGACCAGCGCTCGCAGCAACAATTGCTGAGCCAGGCTCATGCGCGCGTGCGGTGGCATTTCAAACGCACGCAATTCCAGCAAGCCAAGGCGTCCGGTCGCACCGTCCGGCGAATAGAGTTTGTCGATACAGAATTCGGCGCGGTGGGTGTTGCCGGTCACGTCGATCAGCAGGTTGCGCAGCAGCCGATCCACCAGCCATGGCGCGCACTCCTCGCCCGGTGCAGGCATTTGGGCGAAGGCGATTTCCAGTTCATACAGCGCATCGTTGCGCGCTTCATCGACACGCGGCGCCTGAGACGTCGGGCCGATGAACAATCCGGAAAACAGGTAAGACAGCGACGGGTGGTTATGCCAGTAGCTGATCAGGCTGCGCAGCAGGTCGGGACGGCGCAGAAACGGCGAGTCGGCCGGGGTCGCGCCGCCGAGCACGAAGTGGTTACCGCCACCGGTGCCGGTGTGCCGGCCGTCGATCATGAATTTTTCGGTGGTCAGTCGGGTCTGGCGCGCTTCTTCGTACAGAAACTCGGTGCGTTCGACCAACTCGTCCCAGGTCGCGGACGGCTGAACGTTGACCTCGATCACGCCCGGGTCTGGGGTGATGCGGAAGTTGCTCAGGCGCGGATCGCTTGGCGGTTCATAGCCTTCCAGCAACACCGGGCAATGCAGTTCTTCGGCAGTGGCCTCGATGGCGGTGACCAGTTCCAGATAGTCCTCGACCCGCTCCAGTGGCGGCATGAACAAGTACAACCGCCCTTCCCGGGCTTCGGCGCAGAACGCCGTGCGCGTCAGCCAGTCGGCGGACTCGTCGATTTTCGGCTCGCGCTCAACCGCTTCCGCCGGCGTGCCCGGACTGTTCAACGCCATGGTGTCGGGAAGCGCGGGGAATGCCTGATTCGGGTCGTTGGGGTGAATGAACGGATACTCGGCCGCTTTCACCCAAGGCTGCGAGCCGAGCGGCAGGCGATAACCCAGCGGCGAATCCCCCGGCACCAGCCGGCAATGCTCGTCACGCAGATACCAGCGACCGCTTTGCCATTGATCACCCTTGGCGGTGCGCGCCAAAGGCAGGACCTGGCCGATGACTTTATCCAGTCCCTGGCTGAAGACTTTACGCAGACGTGCACGCTCCAGCGGCTCTTCCAGTCGTGAATCTTCGGCGCTGACGTTCTGCGGCAATGTGCCTTCGCGCCAGAGGTAATAGAAATTGTCTTCGTAGGCAGGGAACACGAAGCGTGTCGGAATTTTCAGTCGTTCGGCGACACTCGCCAGAAACCGACCGGCCAGTGCGCCATCGGCGCCGTAGTCTTCCTGCTCATCGGCGATCAGCCCGCTGTTGTGCCAGATCGGCACGCCGTCGCGGCGCCAATAGCAATTCAATGACCAACGCGGCAGCTGCTCACCGGGGTACCACTTGCCCTGGCCGAAGTGCACGAGGCCCTTGAGGGCGTAGTGTTTGCGCATGCGCTGGAACAGTTCGGCGGAGAGTCGACGCTTGTCCGGCCCGAGCGCCGCGGTGTTCCACTCGGCACCGTCCGGGTCATCGATGGAAACAAAGGTCGGCTCGCCGCCCATGGTCAGGCGCACATCGTCTTCCAGCAGGTCGGCATCGATCTGCCGGCCCAGCGCCTGGATCGCCAGCCATTGATCGTCGGTGTAAGGCTTGGTGACGCGAGGGGCCTCCCAAATCCGTTCCACGGACATTTCGTGGGTGAACTCGCACTCGCACGGCTCCACCAGGCCACTGATCGGCGCCGCAGAGCCCGGATCGGGGCTGCACGCCAACGGAATGTGGCCTTCGCCGGCAAACAGCCCTGAGGTCGCGTCCAGGCCGATCCAGCCGGCACCGGGCAAATAGACTTCGCACCAGGCATGCAGGTCGGTGAAATCCACGTCAGTGCCGGACGGACCGTCGAGGCTTTTGACGTCGGCGGTCAGCTGAATCAGGTAACCGGAGACGAAGCGCGCGGCCAGGCCGAGATTGCGCAGCAGTTGCACCAGCAACCACGCCGAGTCGCGGCAGGAACCGGACGCGTGTTCGAGGGTGTGCTCAGGGGTCTGTACGCCCGGTTCCATGCGGATCAGGTAACCGATGTCTTCGCTCAGGCGCTGGTTGAGCGCAACGAGGAAATCCACGCTGGGCAGCGGCGTGCGATCGATGCCGTCCAGATAGGCCTTGAACTTCGGCGTCAGGGGCAGGGTTTCCAGGTACGGCGCCAATTCCTTGCGCTCGTCGGCGGCGTAGGCAAACGGGATTTTTTCCGCGTAGGGCTCAAGGAAGAAATCGAAGGGATTGAAGACCGCCATTTCTGCGAGCAGATCGACTTCGATCCGCAGCTCATCGGTTTTCTCCGGAAACACCAACCGCGCCAGGTAATTGCCCTGCGGGTCTTGTTGCCAGTTGATGAAGTGCTGCTCGGGCGAGACTTTCAGCGCATAGGACAGTATCCGCGTGCGACTGTGGGCGGCCGGGCGCAGGCGAACGATCTGCGGACCGAGCTCGACGGCGCGGTCGTAGCGGTAATGCGTGACGTGGTGCAATGCGACATGAATCGACACGGCGTGCCTCCTGCGAGCCCTAAGCGTTATCGAAAGCGCGCAAGACTTATGCCATCGCGGCATCGCTGGCGCTTTCTCCATTTGCTTGAGGCAGTACAGCACCAAAATCGGGCGATGCGGGAAATTGGTTGGGGGCAGTTGCACGCAAATGTTGCGAGCGGCGGGCTTCAGTCGGGTTTTGTTGCGGCGGGACTGGCCCCTTCGCGAGCAGGCTCGCTCCCACAGGGGATCTGCGGTGAGCTGCAATTTCACTGAAAAAACATGATCCCACTGTGGGAGCGAGCCTGCTCGCGAAAGGGCCAGTTGCCCCAAATCAACTTCCGGCCCGGCGCCGCGTTTTCTGTGGCTCAGAAACGCAAAACGCCAACCCGAAGGTTGGCGTTCTGTTCAGCTCTAGCGAGGTTTAGCGCGGTACAACCGGCTTACGAGCAGGCTTAGGGCCCTTGCCTTTCGCCGCGTCCTTGCGCTCCTTGGCCGCCTGCTGGTTGCGGGCGAACGCCGCCGCCTTGGCCTGTTCACGCTTGTCCCACGGGTTGCCGCCATCACTGGCACGCGGTGGCAGGCCGGTATGCTGGGTCAGGATCTTGGTGGTCTTTTCCCCTGCAACCTTGTGACTGCCGGCCGGTGTCGAGTTCTTGCGACGGGCACTCTGGTAGCTGTCGGTCGCCGGCTGATGCAGCGGGATCAACTGGTTCTTGCCCGGCCCGATCAGGTCGGCGCGGCCCATGCGGGTCAGCGCTTCACGCAGCATCGGCCAGCCTTTCGGGTCGTGATAACGCAAGAACGCCTTGTGCAGGCGACGCTGCTCTTCGCTCTTGACGATGGTCACGGCGTCGCTCTTGTAAGTGACCTTGCGCAGCGGGTTCTTGCCCGAGTGGTACATCGCGGTGGCGGTGGCCATGGGCGACGGGTAGAACGCCTGCACCTGGTCGGCACGGAAGCCGTTGCCCTTGAGCCACAGGGCCAGGTTCATCATGTCTTCGTCGGTGGTGCCCGGGTGGGCGGCGATGAAGTACGGAATCAGGTACTGCTCTTTCCCGGCTTCCTTGGAGTACTTCTCGAACATGCGCTTGAACTTGTCATAGCTGCCGATGCCCGGTTTCATCATCTGGTTGAGCGGACCTTCCTCGGTGTGTTCCGGGGCGATCTTCAGGTAACCACCGACATGGTGGGTCACCAGCTCTTTGACATACTCCGGCGACTCGACCGCGAGGTCATAGCGCAGGCCGGAAGCGATCAGAATCTTCTTCACGCCCGGCAAGGCACGGGCGCTGCGGTACAGCTGAATCAGCGACGAGTGGTCGGTGTTCAGGTTCGGGCAGATGCCAGGGAACACGCACGACGGCTTGCGGCACGCGGATTCGATTTCCGGGCTCTTGCAGGCGATGCGATACATGTTCGCGGTCGGGCCGCCGAGGTCGGAGATGACGCCGGTGAAACCAGGCACCTTGTCGCGGATCTCTTCGATTTCGCGAATGATCGACTCTTCGGAACGGTTCTGGATGATCCGGCCTTCGTGCTCGGTGATCGAGCAGAAGGTGCAGCCGCCGAAGCAGCCACGCATGATGTTCACCGAGAAGCGGATCATGTCGTAGGCCGGGATCTTTTCCTTGCCGTACGCCGGGTGCGGAATGCGCGCATACGGCATGCCGAACACGTAGTCCATTTCTTCAGTGGTCATCGGAATCGGCGGCGGGTTGAACCAGACGTCGACTTCGCCGTGCTTCTGCACCAGCGCACGGGCGTTGCCCGGGTTGGTTTCAAGGTGAAGCACGCGGTTGGCGTGGGCGTACAGAACGGCGTCGCCACGGACTTTTTCTACCGACGGCAGACGAATCACCGTCTTGTCGCGGGTCATTTTCGGGCTGGCCAGGATCTGCACGACCTTGGCTTCAGTCGGATCTTCAACCGGACCTTTTTCCTGCTCGATGGCGCAGGCCTGGGTGTCCTGGGTGTTCACGTACGGGTTGATGATCTTGTCGACCTTGCCCGGACGGTCGATACGCGTGGAATCGACTTCGTACCAGTCTTTGGGCGTATCACGACGGATAAACGCGGTGCCGCGCACGTCGGTGATGTCTTCGATCTTGTGACCGTAGGACAGACGCTGGGCGACTTCGACGATCGCACGCTCGGCGTTGCCGTAGAGCAGGATGTCGGCGCAGGCGTCGATCAGGATCGAGTTGCGCACCCGGTCCTGCCAGTAATCGTAGTGGGCGATGCGGCGCAGGGAAGCTTCGATGCCACCGAGCACGATCGGCACGTGATTGTAGGCTTCCTTGCAGCGCTGGCTGTAAACCAGGCTCGCACGGTCCGGCCGCTTGCCCGCCAGGCCGCCGGGGGTGTAGGCGTCGTCGGAACGGATTTTCTTGTCGGCGGTGTAGCGGTTGATCATCGAGTCCATGTTGCCGGCCGCGACACCGAAGAACAGGTTCGGCTCGCCGAGCTTCATGAAGTCGTCTTTGGACTGCCAGTTCGGCTGGGCAATGATCCCGACGCGGAAGCCTTGCGACTCCAGCAGCCGGCCGATGATCGCCATGCCGAACGACGGATGGTCAACGTATGCATCACCGGTGACGATGATGATGTCGCATGAATCCCAGCCAAGCTGATCCATCTCCTCCCTGCTCATCGGCAGGAATGGCGCTGGACCGAAACATTCGGCCCAGTACTTGGGATAGTCAAATAACGGCTTGGCTGTTTGCATGACGATGACCGGTGTTGAGATGAAAAATCGCGGGCGCGGAATATAGCACAAAAAATAACCAATTCCGACGGCTATGGTCGGAAATTGCGCTGGCGCTTATTTGAAGATCTGAAGGCAGCATAGGCTTTTGTGGCGAGGGAGCTTGCTCCCGCTGGGCTGCGAAGCGGCCCCAAAATCTGGTGAGTGCTGCGCACTCAAGCGGGAGCAAGCTCCCTCGCCACAAAAGCTCGCTCCCACATTTGTTATTCGTCGTCGAAGTTGTAGCTGCCCGGCGCGAGGTTTTCGAAACGGGTGTACTTGCCGATGAACGCCAGTCGTGACGTACCGATCGGACCGTTCCGCTGTTTACCGATGATGATTTCGGCGATGCCTTTATGCTCGGTTTCCGGGTGATAAACCTCGTCCCGGTACACGAACATGATCACGTCAGCATCCTGCTCGATCGCTCCGGATTCCCGGAGGTCGGAGTTGATCGGGCGTTTGTTCGGTCGTTGCTCCAGGGAGCGGTTGAGCTGGGACAACGCCACCACCGGGCAGTTGAATTCCTTGGCCAGGGCTTTCAAGGAACGGGAGATCTCGGAAATCTCGTTGGTCCGGTTGTCGCCGCCGGAGCCCGGAATCTGCATCAATTGCAGGTAGTCGATCATGATCAGGGCAACATCGCCGTGCTCACGCACCAGGCGACGGGTCCGCGCACGCATCTCCGACGGGCTGATACCGGCCGTATCGTCGATGAACAGCTTGCGGTCGTTGAGCAGGTTGACCGCCGAAGTCAGGCGCGGCCAATCGTCGTCGTCGAGGCGACCGGCACGGACCTTGGTCTGGTCGATACGGCCCAGGGACGACAACATACGCATGATCAGCGATTCGCCTGGCATCTCCAGCGAGTAAACCAGGACGCACTTGTCGCTGCGCAACACGGCGTTTTCCACCAGGTTCATCGCAAAGGTGGTTTTACCCATGGACGGACGGCCGGCGACGATGATCAAGTCGGACGGCTGCAGGCCGCTGGTCTTCTCGTCGAGGTCGGTGTAGCCAGTGGACAGGCCGGTGATGGCGTTGTCGGTGTTGAACAGGGTGTCGATGCGGTCGATAGCTTTGGTCAGCAGGTCGTTCACGCTCACCGGGCCGCCGGTTTTTGGCCGGGCCTCGGCGATCTGGAAGATCTGCCGTTCAGCTTCGTCGAGAATTTCTTCAGCCGTACGGCCTTCCGGGTTGAAGGCGCTGTCGGCAATCTCGGTGGCGATGCCGATCAGCTGACGCAACGTGGCCCGCGCACGAACGATCTGTGCATATGCCTTGATGTTGGCGACGGACGGCGTGTTTTTCGCCAGTTCGCCAAGGTAACCGAGACCGCCGACTTGCGAGGTCTGACCTTCCTTGTCCAATTGCTCGGCAAGGGTCACGACGTCGATCGGGGAGTTCTGGTCGGCGAGCTTGGCGATCGCGCGGAAGATCAGGCGGTGGTCATGTCGATAGAAATCGCCATCCGACACTTGATCGAGCACGCGTTCCCAGGCGTTGTTGTCCAGCATCAAACCACCGAGCACGGCCTGTTCGGCCTCGATGGAGTGCGGCGGCACCTTCAGGGAAGCGGTTTGCAGATCGTATTGCTCGGGTGCGGAGATATCGTTCATGGCCACTTGAATTGAGTGTGTGAAAATCAGGAACTGCAGAAAGACAAAGGGCACGACCTGTAAACAGGATCGTGCCCGATGTTACCGGCAAGCACCCGAGGGTGCCAGCCGACAAGTACTACTTAAGCTGCTACCACGACAACGCGTACGGTGGCTTCAACTTCAGCGTGCAGGTGCACGGCTACGTCGAATTCGCCTACGTTGCGGATGGTGCCGTTCGGCAGACGAACTTCGCTTTTTGCAACTTCAACGCCAGAGGCGGTCAGTGCATCAGCGATGTCGTGGGTGCCGATCGAACCGAACAGCTTGCCTTCGTCACCGGCGGTGGCAGTGATAGTCACTTCCAGCTCAGCCAGTTGGGCGGCACGGCTTTCAGCCGAAGTTTTACGGTCTGCTGCGGCTTTTTCCAGCTCAGCGCGACGCTCTTCGAACGCAGCCAGGTTGGCAGCGGTCGCAGCGGTAGCTTTGCCGTAAGGCAGCAGGTAGTTACGACCGTAACCAGCCTTAACGTTCACTTTGTCACCCAGGTTGCCCAGGTTGGTGACTTTTTCCAGAAGGATCAGTTGCATGTGAAAATCCTCTTAACTTTTAACCTTCACCGTTCGCGTTATCGGCATCTTTCGGTGCCGAACGACCGCGAAAATCAATCAGGCTGTCGACGATGGCCAAGACCACCAGCAACGGATAGATCAGCTGCATGAACAGCAACAGCGTGACGTACAACCCCACCAGCCAGAATCTGGCCAGTCGCTTTTGCGCCACCAGCCCGTGAATCAGGGCCAGCCCGGCGAACACCAGCGGTACGCTGCACAACGGCGTTAACATGGCCATCTGCGGACCGATGTTCGGCCCCAGAAGCATGCACGCCAGCAGCAACATCGCCGGCAAAAACGGGAATCGGATGGCGCGAAACTCGCGACCAAAACCACCCGGGTTGTACAACAACGCCTGCCAGTAGCGCCCGACAAGCAGGCTCAGCACACTGACGATTTGCAACAAGGCCGCAATCAGGCCGGTCAGGACCGGTGCAATCAGGGACGCAAAATGCGCTTGCTCGTCTACCGACAACTTCTCGTAGACATCACCGAGTAGCGACGGCATGACTTTTATCAAAGCCTGCGCCAGCATCTCGATTTGGGGACCAAACGTCGCCCCCAGCACCACCGAAAACACCACTCCCATCGCTATGCTGACCAGCAGCACGCGGTCCCAGGATTCGCTTGCGCGCAAAACCAACGCAAGGCTCGAAGAACCCAGCAGCACCAGAAGTGCCCGAGGGTCATCCGAGTAAAGCCACCAGATCAACGCCGGCAGCATTCCCAGGGCAAGAACGCCAAGGGCGTCCTTCAATCCGCGCCGCAGAAGCACAAGGCATCCCGCGGCAGCACCCAACCAATACAACAACGGCAATGTTACGCATCCAGCCACTACGAGAGTGGCCTGCATGCGGCCGCGCATGATGAACTCAGCTATGGCGCGCATGCATTCAATCCTTTGCTACGTGTCGACTGCCCGGTCTCAGCGGCCGTGGCTGTCGGTGTAGGCCAGCAGGGCCAGGAAGCGGGCGCGCTTGATAGCGGTGGCCAGCTGACGCTGATAACGTGCTTTGGTACCGGTGATGCGGCTTGGAACGATTTTGCCGGTCTCGGATACATAAGCTTTCAGAGTGTTGAGATCTTTGTAATCGATCTCTTTCACGTCTTCAGCGGTGAAGCGGCAGAATTTACGACGACGGAAGAAACGTGCCATTTGATAGGCTCCTTAAAAGGTCCGTGGATTACTCGTCAGCGTTATCGCTGTTGTCGCTGTCATCACTATCAGCGCTTTCAGCGCCTTCGTGCTCAGGACGGTCGCGACGCTCACGGCGCTCACTGCGGTTTTCTTCAGCCTTGAGCATCTCGGATTGGCCGGTAACGGCTTCTTCGCGACGGATGACCAGGTTACGGATCACTGCATCGTTGTAGCGGAAGTTGTCTTCCAGCTCGGCCAGGGCCTTGCCAGTGCACTCAACGTTCAGCATCACGTAGTGAGCCTTGTGAACATTGTTGATTGCGTAGGCCAGTTGACGACGGCCCCAATCTTCCAGACGGTGGATTTTGCCGCCGTCTTCTTCGATCAGCTTGGTGTAACGCTCTACCATGCCGCCGACTTGCTCGCTTTGATCCGGGTGGACCAAAAAGATGATTTCGTAATGACGCATGAATGCTCCTTACGGGTTGTAGCCTGCCGCTCAAAAGCGGTCAGACAAGGAGTGAATGACACTTATGGACTTGCTTGCGATAGACACATGCGTGCCTGCCGTCACAGCAAGGGGCGCAATTGTAGAGAAGGGACAGGAGAGGTGCAAGGCAATTGGTGATTATTTGAACAATCACCGATCTTCCCCAGACACAAACCACTGTGGGAGCGAGCCTGCTCGCGAAGGGGGCATAACATTCAACATTGATGCTGAATGTTACTCCGCTTTCGCGAGCAGGCTCGCTCCCACAGGGATTACAACCGGCTTAAGACTTTTTGCCGCCCGCCGCAGCTTTGACGCTGCGCTGGCGCTGGGCTTCGAACAGGCAGACGCCGGTCGCCACGGAGACGTTGAGACTGCTGACGCTGCCAGTCATCGGCAAGTGCACCAGGTAATCACAAAGATCGCGGGTCAGGCGACGCATGCCGCTGCCTTCCGCACCCATGATCAGGATGGTCGGGCCGGTCATGTCTTGCTGATACAGGCTCTGCTCAGCCTCGCCCGCCGTACCGACAACCCACAAGCCACGCTGCTTGAGCTTTTCCAGGGTGCGCGCCAGATTGGTCACGGCGACCAACGGAATCACTTCCGCCGCGCCACAGGCCACTTTACGAACCGTCGGGGTCAGCGTCGCTGATTTGTCCTTGGGCACGATCACCGCCAGCGCACCGGCCGCATCGGCCGAACGCAGGCAAGCGCCGAGGTTGTGCGGATCGGTCACGCCGTCGAGCACCAGCAACAGCGGTGCGCCTTCGCTGCGATCGAGCAACTCGTCCAGCATCGCCTCGCCCCAGACCTGGCTCGGACTCACGTCCGCCACCACGCCCTGGTGCACGCCATCAACCCAAGCGTCGAGTTCGCGACGCTCAGCGTTGCCGACGGGCACGCGATTTTCATTCGCTAGCGCGATCAGCGCCTGTACACGCGGCTCGCTGCGGCCTTCAGCCAGCCAGATCTGCTTGACGCGTTTCGGGTGGTGGCGTAGCAATGCTTCTACCGCGTGCACGCCGTAGATCTTTTCCAACTGACTCATGGTTTAGCCTTAGGTTTACGCGCCCCGCCGCTTCTTCCGGCTGGAGCAGCGCCCGCTTTTGGCGGGCCTTTACGATGTTTGCTCGGTTTTGCTGGCTTGCCGCCGGGGGCCTTGTCAGGCGCCGACCGTCCGGTCTTTCCCCCAGACGCCGCTTTACCGCCGCTTTTCGCTTCAGACAGCAACGCCTGCTTCATTTCACGGCTTTTACGCAGTTCGGCGTTTTTCGCCGCGGCATCGCTTGGGCGATAGGCTTCGACAGCCTTTTCCTTGGCAGGACGACGACCGGTTTTTGCCGGCGCCGGTTCTGCGGCAGTTTTAGCAGCCGGAGCGGTTGTTTCGGTTCCGCGCTTCTTGCGGCCAATTGGCGCGCTGATGGTTTTTTCAGCCATCTCGAAGTCGATCTTGCGCTCGTCGAGGTCAACGCGCATGACGCGCACTTCAACGGTGTCGCCCAGACGGAAGCTGCGACCGGTACGTTCACCCGCCAAGCGGTGGTGAACCGGATCGAAGTGGTAGTAATCGCCCGGCAGCGCGGTGACGTGCACCAGGCCTTCGACGTAGATATCGGTCAACTCGACGAACAGGCCAAAACCGGTCACGGCGGTGATCACACCCGGGAACGACTCGCCCACGCGGTCTTTCATGAACTCGCACTTGAGCCAGTTCACGACGTCGCGGGTCGCTTCGTCGGCACGACGCTCGCTCATCGAGCACTGCTCGCCGAGCTGCTCCAGCGCCGCTTCGTCGTACGGATAGATCCGCGCTTTCGGAATGGTCATCGCGCCAGCACGACGAACGTGCGGGGTGTCCTGCTTGGAATGGATCACGCTGCGGATCGCCCGGTGCGTGAGCAAGTCCGGGTAGCGGCGGATCGGCGAGGTGAAGTGGGTATAGGCTTCGTAATTCAGGCCGAAGTGGCCCTGGTTATCAGCGCTGTACACCGCCTGGCTCAACGAACGCAGCATGACGGTCTGGATCAGGTGGAAATCCGGACGGTCCTTGATGCTTGCCAGCAAGGCCTGGTAATCCTTCGGCGACGGGCCGTCCTTGCCTTTGTGCAGGGACAGGCCGAGCTCGCCGAGGAAGGCGCGCAGTTTTTCCAGACGCTCCGGTGGCGGACCATCGTGAACGCGATACAACGCAGGAATTTCGTGCTTTTTCAGGAATTCAGCGGTGGCCACGTTGGCCGCCAGCATACATTCCTCGATCAGCTTGTGCGCATCGTTACGAACGGTCGGACGGATTTCGGCAATCTTGCGCTCGGTCCCGAAGATGATCCGGGTTTCCTGCGTTTCGAAATCGATCGCGCCACGCACGTGACGAGCGGCCAGCAGCACTTTGTACAGTGCATACAGCTGCTTGAGGTGAGGCAGAACGTCGTTGTACTCGCCGCGAAGCTGACGCGCTTCGGTGAGTTTCGGCGTTTCCAGCATCGCGCTGACCTTGTTGTAGGTCAGGCGGGCGTGGGAGTGAATCACCGCTTCATAGAAGCAGTAGTCGGTCATTTCGCCGGACTTGGAGATGGTCATCTCGCAAACCATGGCCAGACGGTCGACGTGCGGGTTCAGCGAGCACAGGCCGTTGGACAGCTGCTCAGGCAGCATCGGCACGACGCGCTCGGGGAAGTACACCGAGTTGCCGCGAACCTGGGATTCGTTGTCCAGGGCCGAACCGATCTTCACGTAGCTGGAAACGTCGGCAATCGCCACGTACAACTTCCAGCCGCCGGAGAACAGGCGCAGCTTGCCCGGCTTGGATTCGCAGTAAACCGCGTCATCGAAGTCGCGCGCATCTTCACCGTCGATGGTCACGAACGGCAGATGACGCAGGTCGATGCGCTTCTCTTTGTCTTTCTCTTCGACTTCCGGCTTGAGCTTGGCGGCTTCTTTCAAGACCGCTTCAGGCCAGACATGAGGAATGTCGTAGGTGCGCAGGGCGACATCGATTTCCATGCCCGGCGCCATGTAGTTACCCACGACCTCGACCACGTCGCCTTGCGGCTGGAAGCGTGGTGTCGGCCAGTGAGTGATCTTCACTTCAACGAATTGGCCGACCTGGGCGTTGGCATTGCGACCCGGCGTGACCAGCACTTCTTGCTGGATCTTCGGGTTGTCCGCAACGACGAAGCCAATGCCGCCTTCTTCGAAGTAGCGACCGACGATGGTTTCGTGAGCACGGGACACCACTTCGACAATCATGCCTTCACGGCGACCGCGACGGTCGAGGCCGGATACGCGGGCCAGCGCACGGTCGCCGTCGAAGACCAGGCGCATTTGCGCCGGGCTCATGAACAGGTCGTCACTGCCGTCATCCGGGACCAGGAAGCCGAAGCCGTCACGGTGACCGCTGATGCGGCCCAGGATCAGGTCGAGCTTGTCCACCGGCGCATAAGTGCCGCGACGGGTATAGATGAGTTGAGCGTCGCGCTCCATGGCGCGCAGGCGGCGACGCAGGGCTTCGATCTGGTCTTCTGTGGTCAGACCAAACTCTTCGACCAGTTGCTCGCGGTTAGCAGGCGAACCTCGATCAGCAAGGTGCTGAAGGATCAGTTCGCGGCTAGGAATAGGGTTTTCATATTTTTCCGCTTCACGAGCGGCCTCGGGATCGAGGGACTGCCAATCGGCCATTAGAGAGTTTTCACCTTGTCTATATGCGGGTTAGTTTGGCATAGGCGTAATGAAACGGGAAATTTCAAGCTATGACAGCCCTTCTAAAGCCCTTTATCGACATCGCAACGCTGATTTGAAGACCACTGGTAAAATTTTCCAGGTTTTTTTGATGTCGGGGGTTTACAGTTAAAAAGACGCTCCGTATAGTGCGCGCCATCGACGACGCAGACGCGTTGCCGATACTGCCCAGATGGTGAA